>JBDSFP010000360.1:0-3009 GCA_039919415.1 Aquaticitalea sp.
AGGCAACATAACTTACAAAACCTTCAATTCGCAGTTAAATATTGACAATGAAACACTATTCACTGAAGCTATTTCAGATGAAATTGATGCCTCCGTAATTTTGGCATTGGGCGATGAACTGATTCAAACTTATTGTTCAGAATCCGGTTTGCCGGAGGGACGAGCTACTGGCGAACGTGGACGAACTGTCGGACAATTAAAAGCTTTTGCCAATTTATTGTTGGAAGGCTCTTGGGTAGAAGCCACCATTGATACCGCACAATCAAATCGCCAACCTTTACCAAAGTCGGACCTCCGAAAATTGCTCATCCCTCTTGGTCCAGTAGTGGTTTTTGGAGCAAGTAATTTCCCTTTGGCATTTTCAACCGCTGGCGGTGACACAGCTTCCGCCTTGGCAGCGGGATGTCCCGTAATCGTCAAATCGCATCCCATGCATTCTGGAACTGGAGCTTTGGTCGCTTCGGCAATCATAAAAGCAGCAGAAGAAACAGGCATGCCCAATGGTGTGTTTTCCAATTTAAACAGCAGCGGAATCGAAGTTGGACAACAATTGGTACAACATCCTAAAGTAAAAGCTGTCGGATTTACAGGAAGTTTTAAAGGTGGAAAAGCCTTGTTTGATTTGGCAGCACAACGGGATGAACCAATTCCGGTTTTTGCTGAAATGGGAAGTGTCAATCCTGTGGTTTTGCTTCCAGAAGCTTTGAAAAACAGAGGCGAAGCATTAGCAAAAACGTATGCAGGATCCATTACTTTGGGAACAGGCCAATTTTGTACAAATCCAGGTTTGTTAGTGGGAATTAAATCCGAAAGTTTGTCAAGTTTTATTCAAAATCTTTCCGAAGAAATTCTAAAGATTGAACCGACATGTATGTTACATCCAAATATTCACGATACTTATAATCGTAACAAAAAGAGAGCCTTATCACAAAACGGAATCAAGGTTCAAGCAGATTATTCTTCAGACACAAAACCAAACTACGCAAAACAAGCAGTGACCACAGTTGAGGGCAAAACATTTTTGGAAAACCCAACCTTGCACCAAGAAGTTTTCGGCCCGTATTCTATCGTCGTTCAATGTCAAGATGAAGAGCAATTGGAGGAAATCATTTCAAAATTGGAAGGCCAACTTACCGGAACTGTCATGGCAGAAGCAGATGAAATTATAAAATATCCCGAAGTCATTGCGGCATTACAAAACCGCGTCGGACGCATCATTTTCAATGGAGTGCCCACAGGAGTTGAGGTTTGTCCGTCGATGATGCATGGTGGCCCATTTCCCGCGTCAACTGATAGTCGTTTTACGTCGGTTGGTGTAGACGCCATCAAGCGTTGGGTGCGACCTTTCAGTTTTCAGGATTGGCCAAATGATTTGTTGCCAGAGGAGTTGAAGGATGACAATCCGTTGGGAATTTTTCGTACTATTGATGGACTTCAAACTAAAAACAACATATGAAATTCTTTAAACCTGTTTTACTCGTTTTAATGCTTTTGATTTTCGGAATTGAAAACGCACTTTCTCAAAATCCCTCTGTAGCCTTGGACAGCGTGATTCACAGTTATGAAAATCATGAGGGTTACGACCACAAATTATATCTTTTAGGTTTATCTACCAAAGCGTATTATAAATCGGAAGCCGAATTTGCCCAAAAAACATTGAAAGAACTTTCTAAAATTGATACAACCAATTTAACAGAAACTGACCATATTTCGTCTGAACTTTTAGCATTCGTTTTACAAGACCAAATCGATTTTTATACCTTTGAACAGTATTTGAATCCTATACTTTCCGATTCAGGATTTCACAGCGATTTAACCTATTTGGTACGGCCATTGGCAAACTATTCGCAAGTCAGGGATTATCTTCAAAAATTGAATGCCATCCCTGAATTTGTGAATCAAAATTTTGAAAATATACGTGAAGGATTGGTTAAAGGTGTATCCCAACCCTTGGTCATTTTTAAAGGTTATGAATCCACTTACGATGCAAATATAGTTGCTGATTATAAGGATAGTTTTTATTATTCGCCTTTTAAGAATTTGCCAAATGATTTTACTGCAACCCAGAAAGATTCGGTGCTGAATGCTGCCAAAATTGCTATCGAAACCAATGTAACACCACAATTCAAACGCATCAAAACCTTTTTTGAAACAGAATATTTTCCAAAAACAAGAACCACCTTGGGGATTTCTGAAACACCAAATGGGAAGGAATTTTATCAGAACAGAATTAATTTTTATACGACAAGTACGCAATATACCGCCGAAGATATTCATCAAATCGGATTGAAGGAAGTCGCGCGCATCAAGTCAGAAATGGAAAAAATCATAAAGGATTTGAACTTTAAAGGAAGCTTTGCAGATTTTCTTCATTTTTTAAGAACAGACAAACAATTTTACGCTAAAACTCCTAAAGAATTATTGATGATCGCTCGAGATATAGCAAAGCGCATTGATGCACAACTGCCACGATATTTCAAAACCTTGCCACGTAAACCTTATGGTGTAGCACCTGTGCCTGATGCCATTGCACCAAAATATACTGGTGGACGTTATATTGGAACATTTAAAGAAAGCACAGAACCAGGATATTTTTGGGTAAACACGTATGATTTGCCGAGTAGAACTCTTTATACGTTGCCTTCATTAACGGCTCATGAAGCGGTACCTGGGCATCATTTACAGGGTAGTTTGAATAACGAACTGGGAGATAGTATTCCGCAATTCAGAAAAAATCTATACCTATCAGCTTATGGCGAAGGATGGGGATTGTATTCAGAATATTTAGCAGATGAAATGGGAATTTATAGAACACCTTACGAACAGTTTGGAAAACTGACCTACGAAATGTGGCGAGCTTGCCGCTTGGTCGTTGATACGGGAATACATGCCAAAGGTTGGACACGAGAGCAAGTGGTAGACTATATGTCTAAAAATACAGCCTTGTCCTTGCACGAAATCAACACAGAAACTGACCGTTATATCTCGTGGCCCGGACAAGCCTTATCC
>JBDSFP010000403.1:0-9392 GCA_039919415.1 Aquaticitalea sp.
AATATACTTCTTATTCTGAAATAAGCCAGTGCGAAATAATATTTAAAGAAAAGATGACGTTCGTGAAATAAATATGCCCAACATTACAGTTGGGATTTTACTCCTCGATCCAGATACCAGTTGAGACAAGCAATGGGCTCGAACCATAACGCCTTGTATTTGTTTTCCAGATAGTTACAATTATAACCACATCACAGCACATCGATTATTTTTCTGTGATGCGATTAATTTTTATCGTAATCGCAATAAGGTATATAATTGCTTTTCTATAACTTTATGCCATAAACAAACAACGATGCAAAGCCTAAAGGAATTATTTGAAAAGGAATTTAAAAATCTGTATGCACTGGAAAAGCAAATTCACGATACAATGATAACTTTAGAGCCATCAGAATCTAAAAAGCTAAAGAAGAGAGTTAAAAAATTTCTCAAATACAATACATCAGACTTCCTTACCGTACAAGAGATAGCACAAAACTTATCTATAAATCCAGGAAATACAATTGACAGCGTCGCTCAAGAAATACTTAAAAATATTTCAGAGATAGCCCATTTGAATCTAGTTGTAAATGAGAAAAATGCAGGTTTGATCCCGTCACTTAACCGTTTATTGGCTTATAAAACTATCAACTATTATAATGTAAGGCGTATGGCTAAAGCATTAAAGATGAAGAAAGAGTCAAAAACATTAAAAAAAATAAAAAGTAAAAATCAAGCCATAGCGAGAAAATTCAAATCTTTGACGAGCAAAAAAATCTTTGAAAAAGCGCAAATTTGATTGGAGTTTCATTGAATGATATTTTGCTGGCTACAGTCATTAAGCATAAATTGATTTATTCAAATAATCTTAACTTCTAGAAGTTATATTTATAAACCATCATATATCTTTTTTACAAATACTTCCCCATACATACGATCTAATCGTCGAATCGTGAAATGTGCTGTAGCCATTTTTTGAAAGTGTTCGACAAATATATAGTTCAGTGCGCCTCCTGTAGCTGCACCTACGACGGGAACAATCTGTGCCACGAATTTCTCTGACAATAAAATACTGAATCGTGCGGCAATCTTTGATATAAAACCTGTAATGGATTTTGAACCGATTGAACTTGCGCTGGCCACCAAACCATCTAAAGCGGTTTTCATACCAGAAGCAGTTACTTTTTGCAGTCCACTGTTTAAAGCGGTTCGTGTGGTGTAGTAACTTGTTTCTAAATTGTCATCATCCTTGGAGGTACCACCCAGCGCAAAGACTTCGAGACATGCCAATTGCCCTTCAAGACTGTAAATGTCCTCGCCTTCGCTACGTGCAATGTCCATAATGGTGCGCATAAGGAATTTGGTGGTCAATGTCAACTCACTTAAAAAAATAGCTGTACCGAAACCAGTGGATGAACCAAAAAAACCACTCACAGCTCCTGCGCCTGTCACAATACTTTTGTACATGATTTTGGAAGGTTTTTTGAAAGTTTGATGTTTTTGAATGGTCAATAGATTGGTCTTAACGACGCCTAATAAAATCGATTTTGTGGATTTTTGAAGTTTAGCCAACACCTTTTCAGGTAAAAACTTGATGGTAGTTTCTGCTACAGAACCAACGGAGTTGACAGCCTTGATGGCAAAACCTAACTGTTCCATACTAGTTTTCGAAGCTTTAAGAAGTACTAAATCTTCAGCAGATAATTGATATGGTTTGAGATCGTTTTGCATTTTTTATTCTCATTATATTTCAAATACATACTGGTTCAATCAAATTAGGACTGTAAAACTTATATTGAAGATGGATGTTCATTTTTCATTATTTGTTCTATTAATAAGTATCCTTTATCCAATTGTAGGGCTTTCTTTTGATCCAATTCCCTCTTGTGAAATCCGGAAAATCTTGTGGCTCCCCATTATTTTCGATAGATAATTCTGACAAAGGTGTTATGGCGCTCCATGCGGCAGCATCATAGGCATCCATTGGTGGTGCAATATTCTGCTTCGCTGATTCTATAAAAGAATTGATTACAAAAAAGTCCATCCCTCCATGACCAGCACCCATAGCTTTTTCTCCATACTTTTTCCACAGTGGATGGTCATACTTTTCTAACCATTCTTTAGAATCGTCCCAAGCATCTGGTTCTTTAGCTTGGCCTTCTATATATATTCTATCTCCATCTTTTTCCCAAAGCCCTTTAGTTCCTTGCACTCTGAAACCTAATGAATATGGTCTTGGTAAATGAACATCATGTGTTACAATTATAGTCTCTCCATTGGCGGTTTCTATAGTTGAGGTAATTATGTCGCCCATTTTAAAATTAACTTTGGCATTCGGATGATTCTCTCCTCCATTTTCAACTATATAATTGTGCATCCCTCTACTTTTGGTGGCATGAGAGGTCAATGAAACAAATCTGTTTCCCCTATTAATATCGCACATTGCCGCTATGGGACCAACTCCATGTGTAGGATAAACATCTGCATTCCTAAGTACCGAGTGTTGTGTTCTCCATGCTGATTCTGATATGCCCTTCTCCCCAAATTCAACACCTTTACCATAAGCTGTTTTTCCATCGTTCAACATAACAAAACGCAAATCGTGTTGATATCCACATCTAAAATGAACAAGTTCCCCAAATACATTTTGTTTGACCATATTTAGAACTGCCAGGATATCCCTTCTGTAATTTACATTTTCAAGGATCATGATGTGAGTTCCTGTCTGCTCATGAGTATTTACTAAATCCCAGCATTCTTCCATAGTATTGGCCGCCGAAACCTCAACTCCTGTATATTTTCCAGCTAACATTGCTTCTTTAGCCATACGTGTGTGCCACAGCCATGGCGTGGCAATGATGACCGCATCCACCTCTGTTAGTTCTAACAGGTTTCGAAAGTCATACTCATTGCTTCCGAAAACCAAGGGTTTTTGCTGTCCTTTCTTTGCCATTCTGTCTAAAGCAATTGAAATTCTATTATGGTCAATGTCACAAATAGCGGTTACTATCACATCATCTCTATGCAATAAATTATCTAGATGATTAGTTCCTCGCAACCCGACACCAATCATACCTACTCGCAATTTGTCTTGTGATTTGCCATTAGTTATACCAAATGAGATATTTGGAAGGAGTGCAATACCTGCTGTAGCAAGGGATACATTCTTGATAAAATCCCGTCGATTGTTTATTTTGTCCATGTTGTATTGTTATTTAATTCAATCTCTAAGTTGTTCAATGTCAAATCTCGATATATTTAAACCAACTTCTGTAAGATAAAGATACAATTTTACCAAAATCTAAATGAGTTGGTTTTATAAAATATTGACTTTAATTTTTTTCCAAATTCTAATCAATAAAATTCCAGAAATGAATGCTGTCATTGATAAGATAATTGCCCTTGTATGATTGCCATAAATCCAATAACCAGTTGCGAACATACAACTGTAAATCAGTACACAACCCAACAATATGGCAATTATTCCAGATGGAACAATCCAAGCATCAGTATTGTGCTCTAATGTTTCAGAATCTGCTTTTGCCTCATTGATTACCTTTCGCCAACCTGGACCACCTGGTTGTGTTTTCCTATAAAAACTTCTCAATATGGCCTTACTTTCTGGTTGGGTCATAAATGTTGCCGCCAACCATATCGCTGTAGTTAAAAAAACAACAAAAGGATATTCAAGATAGTTTTCAAAGACTCCGGTTTCTTCAGCGAACAAATAAGCACCCAATGGTGTAAGTTTCAATACTATTGAAATGATTCCAGAAGCAAACATCGCCGTGATTTCGCTCCAAGCATTGATACGCCACCAAAACCAACGCAGAATAAATATGAGCCCTGTACCTGCTCCAAATACCAACAGCAATTCAAAAAGTTGAAGTGCATTTTGAAGTAGCAGTGCTAAAATGGCACTAAAGACCATTAATACTACAGTTGAAATTCTGCCAACGGCTACTAAGCGTTTTTCTGAAGCTTCAGGATTGATCTGTTGTTTGTAAAAGTCATACACGATATAGGATGATCCCCAATTCAACTGAGTAGAAATGGTACTCATATAAGCTGCAATCAATGATGCCAAAACCAATCCCAAAAGACCATTTGGTAATTTGGTCAACATTGCCGAATAGGCCAAGTCATTTCCCAATTTATCATTTGCAATATGTGGAAATGCTTCATGGATACTGGCTAAATCCGGAAAAACAACCAATGAGGCCAAGGCCACCAAAATCCATGGCCATGGCCGTAAGGCATAATGCATAATATTGAAGAAAAATGTTGCACCTATGGCATGGTTTTCATCCTTTGCTGCTAACATTCTTTGTGCAATATAACCTCCACCACCTGGCTCTGCTCCAGGATACCAAGAGCTCCACCATTGTACTGCAAGGGGTATTATAAATAAAGTAATTAAGGCTTTCTTATCTGTGAAATCTGGAAGTATGGATAGTTTATCAATTACATGTTCATTGGCCATAATAGCCTTTATTCCTCCAACTTCGGGCAAGTTCACTAAATAAAAAGCCGCAGCAATAGCGCCTCCCATGGCAACAAAGAACAAAACAAAATCTGTATAAACCACCCCTTTAAACCCACCTAAAGCACTAAAAATTACAGTTATAAGTCCTGCACTAACTACAGTTTCCCAAGGCTCCAATCCCAACATGATACCGCCAATTTTAATGGCCGCAAGCGTCACAGCGGACATGGTAATCACATTAAAGACTACACCTAAATAAATAGCCCTGAACTTTCTTAAAAATGCTGCCGGTTTTCCGCCGTATCGCAACTCATAAAACTCTAAATCTGTATTCACTTCAGATTTTCTCCAAAGTTTTGCATATACAAAAACCGTTAACAAACCTGTGATCAAAAAAGCCCACCAGACCCAATTACCGGAAACACCATTGGTACGGACAATATCGGTCACCAAATTCGGTGTATCGGTAGAAAACGTTGTGGCTACCATTGAAACGCCTAATAGCCACCAGGGCATGTTCCGTCCAGATAGAAAATATTCAGAGGCATTTTTACCCGATTTTTTGGAAACATATATTCCTATAGATAAGGTGATTGCGAAAAATACCGCTATCAAAATATAATCGAATGTGCTTAAGGATACCATGCTTTTTTTTATTTAGTCAGTAAGTTTTAGAATGTTCGGGTTTTCCATTTGGCGCGAAAAACTTTCCAAAAGCTTAAATTGGTTTTTGGCTCTGTCAAGATTATGTTCAGGGTATTTTATTTTATAATAAATGTCTCCGTTTAAATAATCTGTCAAAAATCGAAGTGCCATTATAAAAATCATGGTTTTAGCACCTAGTGGCAGGTATTCTATCTCCATAGGTGTTAAAACATTTTTCATTTTCTTCAAAAATCCTTTGGTAAAGGCATTATAAAAACAAATATTAAATTCCATTATGTCCAAATTAGTTTCATCCTCGGCAACTGTATTACAAATGGTTCTAACAGCATCACCAAAATCATAATGTACAATACCTGGCATAATAGTATCAGTATCAATAACACATAAACCTTTGTTTTGTTTACTGAAAAGTATATTTGATATTTTAGCATCGTTATGCGTGACCCTTAATCTTATATCGCCAGATTCTTTTAGGTTTTGAAGAATGTGCATTTCTTCTTTGGCATTTTCCACCATGGCTCTATAAGGCTTCGCTTTTTCAAGTTGCTCTTTTGATGCAAATCGTTTTGATTCTTCAAACTCCCAATACCTGAAAGACATATCATGGAATTTTGGAATGACCTCAAATAATTTGGAGGCATCAAAATCACTCGTCAATGTTAAAAACTGACCTAATAGACATCCACCCTGATAAGCTATGGCTTCATTAGGAACGGTTTCATACGTCACACTTTTATCAATAAAATGCATAAGGTTCCAGTAATTGCCGTCATTGCTTCTATAATAAAAAGCACCGGATTTGGCCCTGTAAAATTTCAAGATACGCCTGTTCTGCTTTTTTTCGGATAAGTGGCTCAAGTTTTTCTGGATATGTTTACTGATCAGCACTTTGTTTTCAATCAATCTTGGTACATCCTTAAAAACGTCATGATTAATGCGCTGTAACACGAAGTGAGGCTTTATGTTGGACTTAATCAGATAGGTGTCATTGATGTGACCAGAAACCAATTCCGTATAGGAACCAAATTTAGCATCATGTTCAAATTGACCAAAAATAAACTTCAGTTTTTCTAATTCCATTTTACCAAAGATTAGTTGGATATATGCCTTTTTCCTTCAATTTCCCTATGGCATCTTGAACTATTTTTTTATCTTCACTATAAGTCACACCAAACCACTGGGCATCTGATTGAAGTACTTCTATACTTGCTTTTTCTGATTTTAAGATTTCTTTAATCACGCTGGTAATGAAAAATTCCGCCTTTGGATTGCCTTTGTTCTTTTCCAAGAAAGATACAAACAATTGCTCGCCAAATTCAAAACATTTTGGCGTAAAGCCCCAAAAATTCATTGAAACAATGGTGTCTCCATCAATAGGAACGAATTTGCCGGTCCTATCCATTTGCATCAATTTACCTTCAATTTTTTCAATGTGAGTACGCTCGGTAACATCAACTAAATAACCGTCTTGATCAACTTCACATTCGCCTCTTGCGACATGACCATGGTCTGAAACCGTATTTTTGAGAAGATATGCCATGGTACTGAAATCATAAGAATCCTTATTTTTTTTGGACAAAGATTCTGACATGACCATAAACGCCTCTCTACCATAAAAATCATCAGCATTGATGACGGCAAAATTCTCCTTTACCAGATTTTTAGCCATTAATAAAGCATGGCCTGTACCCCAAGGCTTAGTCCTGTTTGGGTCAATATATTCTTTTGGAACGCTGTCAAACTCTTGAAACACGTAATCAACTTCAGCCTTGCCCTGTAATTTTTTATTGAATATGTCCTTGAATTCTGTTTCAAAATTTTTTCTAATGATGAAAACAAATCTTCCAAATCCTGCTTGTAATGCATCATAAAGCGAAAAATCAACAATGGTATCACCTTGTGGTGTAAAAACATCCATCTGTTTCAAATTGCCATATCTACTTCCAATTCCTGCTGCCAAAATCACTAATGTCAGTTTGTTTTTATTCATTTTAGATTTCAGTTTTAATCAATATAATCCAATGAGGTTTAAGTGTTTAGTGTCTGGGCAAATCAATTTCCAAGTCAAAGTTTCTACATAACATGTTCAGTCGCTTTTTTTATTGTAAAAAGCAGATATAAAAATACTTTTAAACTTAGACATATCAATCATTTATATTAGTAAGGAGATTCTTTATAAAAGGAAATCTTGAAAGTTAAATGTTTTTACGAATTTGTCCACTTGAAAAATGTTTTAACCCTTTCGTTTGTACGTAAAAATTGTGATTGTTCTATAAAACAAAAAAGAGCCAAACATAAGTTTGAATCTTTTCATTGTTTGCTACTCCTCTCGGACTCGAACCGAACATAAACGACATTATAATAAATATCATCAACAGTTTGATAATCATTCGACGCGGCAAATGTGCGTTGCACCCTATTTTTTGTGCCAGTTTTGATGAATTATTCAAATCCAAAATATCTATTTTTATAAATAGGGTTTATAGACATCCTCATAAGTAAAATAAAATACCACATAAAAAACTGTAAATAAGAAAAGCCTATTTTTTATCTTTTTGTCCTGTTGTTAATTACATATTACTTAAAAAAAACCGGTACCGATATATCACTGGATCAAGAAAATAAATTAACCAGAAAGCAAATAGCCATAGTTCTTAACCTAAAATTGACATCTGCCTTAATAATGGTGACAATGAGAACTGGCCAATCCTCAGCGTCACTGAAAACGCTTGGTCAGCTAAGGAAGGTCACGGAGATGTTAATTTGAAGACCAGGATGACGATGGCTTATCAAACCGAAAACACTTGTGGTTTTGAGTCCTTAAACAAAAGAATTTTGTGGAAAAGAATTTTTGTCGTGGCATTTGCCCTGTACAAACTGCCAAATAATATCACTAAATTAGTCAACCAATCGCTAAACCAAATTTAATGAATAAACAAAAGATTTTCTTCTCTATCTTTTTCTTGATGTTAATCATAGCTAAAGGAAAAGCACAAGACAGTTTAATGATTGCAAGAACTGCTGAACGTCCAATAACAAAGGCAAAGGTTTTGGAAACTCCACCATTAATCGATGGAGAAGTCCGAAAGGATGAGATTTGGCAGACCATAGAACCATTCGGAAACCTTATACAAACACAGCCAAAATTCGGTGAAGTTGCCAGCGAAAAAACCGAAATTCGGATTGCTTTTACCAAGGAAACATTTTATCTATCGGTTGTCTGTTATGATTCTCAGCCCGGTGCATTGGTAGTCTCAGATGCGCGCCGCGATGCCAATCTGGACAATACCGATGCCTTTCTTTTTATTTTAGACACTTATAAGGATGGCCAGAACGGCTTTATTTTTGGCACCAACTCCTTGGGGGTCGAATATGATGCCCAGGTCGATAACGAGGGTCAGGGAAATAATAATGCCAACCGACAGCAAGGAGGGGTGATTGGTGGCTTCAACCTTAATTGGGATGCTTCATGGGAAGTGAAGACCCAGGTGGGTGATTTTGGCTGGAGCGCAGAATTTGCAATACCGACGCGGACCTTACGGTTTCAGGCTGGGAAAGACTGGGGCATTAATTTTAGGAGGAATATTAGGAAAAGCAATGAAATAGTTTATTGGTCACCATTGCCAATTGGTCTCGATTTAAAACGCCTATCGATGGCTGGAACCTTAACCGGTCTTGACCTACCAAGTCCTGGCAACCTAAAAGTGATTCCATACATTCTGGGCAGATTGGATAAGGATTATACCGTAGAAAATCCAAAAAATGAATTGTCCGCTGACGCAGGCGGTGATGTAAAATTTAGCGTAACTCCCAGCTTAACCTTGGACCTTACCTATAATACCGATTTTGCGCAAGTAGAAGTCGATAATCAGCAAGTAAACTTAGATAGATTTAATCTTTTTTTTCCTGAAAAGCGTCCTTTCTTTTTAGAGAATGCGGGTTTGTTCAGCGTAGGCAGCCCTGGTGAGGTCGATCTGTTTTTTAGTCGCCGTATCGGGATCGGAGAAAATGGCAGTATCGTTCCCATTGTTGGAGGTGCGCGCTTGTCAGGCAAACTCAATCGGACCAATGTCGGCTTGCTAACCATGTGGACGGAGGACGTGAAAGAGAGGGGCATCGAAAAAAACAATTTTACGGTAGCACGGGTCAATCATGAATTTAAGGGGCGCAGTGCTTTGGGTGCTGTATTTATAAACAAGGAAGGTTTACAATCGGAGGACTATAATAGAACCTTCGCCCTGGACGGGAAATTAGGACTTGG
>JBDSFP010000444.1:0-2844 GCA_039919415.1 Aquaticitalea sp.
AATATAATAATATGTTTTTTTTTCATCTTGCCATTTCCAAACTTCAGCTGGTGGATTTCTGACGGGTTCTTTCTGGATGGTTTCAATTTTAGAATCGATGCAAGAAGGAAAAGCTTCGTTTATTTCGTTGGATTTACAACCAAAAACTATTGCACTCCAAAGTAGTATATAAATATATAGTTTTAGTGATTCTTTCATGTTAATGAAATTTTAATGGAAGAGTCCAAAGTACGACAATTTTGGATTTTCTTAGATTGGAAAACCTTCAATTTTTAAAATATAAAATTCACATTGCTGTTATATCCATAAGGAAGATTTTGACTTTTTTATTTTTTGATTATCCATATCTATTTGTCCCCATGAAATGAGATGTTCTATCACCGAAATCAAGGACTGTCCTTTATCCTTAAGGCTATATTCGACCCTCGGCGGCATTTCATTGAAGGATTTTCTTTTAATTGCTCCCATATTTTGGAGATGTTTTAATTCTTGATTGAGCATTTTTTCGGATACCGTCCCTAATTCCTTTTTTATTTGACCAAACCTTTTACTTTCATGTTTTAGACTCCAAAGTATTGCAATACGCCATTTTCCACCTATAAATTGCTGGGTGTGTATGACAGGACAACTGGAATCTTGTCGAGAAATCTTTTTTTTTAAAACTATCATGGTTCAATAGGTTGATTTATCAATAAAACATACTATTCAGTAGGTAGCTAACCGATTGGTAACTACTTGATAATATAAATTTAATGAATTAATTTTGAGCTATATAGTTCTTTACAAAATATTTTTATTAACCAATAATTTAATAAAATCGAAAATCATGAAAACAAATCATTTTAAATTGTTAACAGCACTATTACTACTCATCTTTTGTTTCAACTGTGCAAAAGAACCCTTGGATAAAGAACCTTCCAACACCATTAACAATGATGGTATCCTACTTAATAAAAAAATTCATTCAAATACATTTTATGGTCCGAATGTGAAACTTGGAAATGGTAAGATACGATCTTGGATTCGCATCAACTCCGATAATGTTCCGGAAGAAATTGGTGTGGAAATGACCAGTGGAGCCATGGAAAATTTACCTAGCAATGAAGCTGGCCTATCCATTGTTTTACCGCTTCACCATAAGGCTCAAGAAGTGACTCCTTACGACCATATTTACGTCAATTGGAACCCACATGGTCATGAACCACAAGGCGTATTTTCTGTTCCCCATTTTGATATCCATTTCGTCATGACCTCTGTAGCAGAACGTGAAATGATTCCAGCGTGGGCTCCAGGATCTATAGATGCGATGTTCAATAATTATCCTCCACAGGGATTTATGCCTTCCAACTACGGCACCCCTCCAGGACCTTTCACAGCCGAAATTGCAATGGGAAAACATTGGGCTCCTATGAACTTAGTGGCTTTTTTACCATTTACAAAAATTATGATTTATGGCTCATATGATGGAGAGGTTGTTTTTCTGGAACCAATGATTACTCTGGCATATTTGAGAAGTCCAGAAGCTTTTACCATCCCTTTTTCACAACCAGAATATTTCCAGTTATCTACATATTACCCAACAGAATATAATAGCTATTTCGATTCACATAACGGAAATCGAATGATTTCTTTAGGTGGGTTTGTGTATAGAGACGCAGCTAATTAAATTGAATATTCAAGGAATTGGCACAAGGATTTTATTTCCAAAGATTGATATTTTTTAAAAACCAGATTCGTTATCTAAAAATATTATAAGATTACCACTTTGATTGGCACCCACCCATGCCAATAAAAGTGGTAATTTTGCTATTTGAAATACCACTACTTCATGCAACTCGTCTTCGCCACCAATAATCCCAATAAGCTCAAAGAGGTTCAAAGTTTAATTCAAAATGACATCCAATTATTGAGCCTTGAGGATATTGGCTTTAATGAAGACATTCCCGAAACCCAAAACACCATAGAAGGAAACGCCATTCAAAAAGCCGAATTTCTTAAAAATAATTATGGTTACGATTGTTTTGCAGACGATACTGGCTTGGAAGTGCAAGCTTTAAATGGTGAGCCAGGAGTTTATTCGGCCCGTTATGCTGGTGCACAGCGAAATGCCGAGGATAACATGAATAAAATCTTGCAGTATCTTGAAACCCATCATAACCGAAAAGCGCAATTTAAAACGGTCATTGCCTTACATTTGAATGGAACACTTCACACTTTTACAGGAATTTGCAAAGGTGAAATCACAACGGCCAAACAAGGCAGCGGCGGTTTTGGTTATGATTCAATTTTTAAGGCGGATGGTTATGATAGAACATTTGCAGAAATATCAATGGAAGAAAAAAATCGAATTGGCCATCGTGGGAAAGCCGTGAAATTGTTAGTGGAATTTTTGACAAAAAATCATTAATTTATTTGAAAATATTTGTAACAACTTGAAACGGTCTGCGTCATATTGTTCGTAAATCCTGTAACTTGCAATTAAGTTCATGGTCTGTTGTTTGAAGTTTATGGTTTGTTTCATAAATAATCAACACAATCGAATAATCTTGAATTTTGAACTTTAAACTTTGAACTAAAATATGGACAATGTTATTCACATCAGAAATATCATCAGAAATTTTCAATTGGGCAATGAGACCGTATATGTATTAAAGGGAATTGACTTGGATATCAAGCGAGGTGAATATGTCGCCATCATGGGGCCATCTGGTTCTGGGAAATCAACGTTGATGAATCTTTTGGGCTGTTTGGACACACCAACTTCGGGGCAATACATCCTGAATGGAAAGGATGTGAGCCAAATGAGCGATGATGAATTGGCCGAAATCCGAAATAAGGAAATCG
>JBDSFP010000469.1:0-3973 GCA_039919415.1 Aquaticitalea sp.
TATCTGCAGAAAGGATATTTCGGAGGAAAGCGTTATTTCAAGACCGAAACAATTGATAAGTTCAATACCTGTTACTATTGTGATAAAGGAAATAGACGAGCGCTTGGGTTTGACAAACCACAGGCAGGTGGTGGTGGATCAACGTCTGATGGTATCTCCATGAAAAGCTTTGGACATACAGGTTTTACGGGAACTATGGCATGGGCCGATCCTGATAAAGATATTGTGTATGTGTTCCTGTCCAACAGAACCTACCCCGATTCCAATAACAATGCTTTGTTGAAAGAGGATATTAGAACCCTCATTCAACGGTTTATTTATGAAGCGATTATTGAGTGAAGTTGGTAAGTATTTAAAGAGCCTAAAGTACTTAAAGTTAATAAAAAATTAAAGTTTGAACCAAGACAAAAAACTTAAGACACTTTATGTAATTTAGTCACTTCTAACTTGAGTCACTTCAAGTAATTTGGGCACTCATAACTTGAGAAACTTTAAGTACTTTAGGCACTTAAAACTTTAGGCACTTCAAGTACTTTAGGCACTTATAACTTAAAAAAAATGAAAATAGGAATCGTCTGTTATCCAACATTTGGAGGAAGTGGAGTGGTAGCCACGGAACTGGGTTTGGCATTATCCAAACGTGGGCACGAAATCCATTTTATAACCTACAGCCAGCCTGTCAGGTTGGAACTGTTGGGTCGTAATGTGCATTACCATGAAGTGAATGTCCCGGAATACCCACTTTTTTTGTACCAGCCATATGAATTGGCCTTATCGAGCAAATTGGTGGATATGGTCAAATTGCATGGCATCGAAATATTGCACGTGCATTATGCCATTCCACATGCCTACGCAGCATATATGGCGCAACAAATGCTCCAAGAAGAAAATATTTATGTCCCCATCGTAACGACCCTCCATGGAACCGATATCACCCTTGTGGGAAGCCATCCTTTTTATAAACCCGCCGTAACGTTCAGCATTAACAAATCTGACGCCGTCACTTCAGTTTCACAAAGTTTGAAAGACGACACAATGCGATTGTTTGAAATAAAAAAAGAGATTGAGGTCGTGCCCAATTTTATCGATTTGAGCAAGTACAAAACGCATTTTACGGATTGTCAACGAGATGTGATGGCCAATGAAGATGAAAAAATCATCACACATATCAGTAATTTTAGAAAAGTAAAACAAATTCCGGATGTAGTAAGGATTTTTTACAACATCCAAAAAGAAATGCCTGCAAAATTGATGATGGTCGGCGATGGTCCGGAACGTTCAGAAGCGGAGCGTTTATGCTCTAAATTAGGAATTGAGGACAAAGTTGTTTTCTTTGGAAACAGTAATGAAATTGACAAAATATTGTGCTTCAGTGACTTATTTCTGTTGCCATCCGTTACTGAAAGTTTTGGTTTGGCAGCCTTGGAAGCCATGGCATCAGGAGTTCCTGTTATTTCAAGTAATACAGGAGGGATTCCAGAAGTAAATATTGAAGGTGTATCCGGATTTTTGAGCGACGTCAATGATGTGGAGGGGATGTCAAAAAATGCGATTTATATTTTGAGTGATTCTGAAAGGTTGAAAGAGTTCAAGGCAAATGCCAAAAAAGAATCAAAAAAATTTGATATTCATAAAGTCGTTCCGCAATATGAAACTATTTATGAGCGTACCATCAGTGCTTGCAACAACCTTGTGTAAGTTTTTTTGAGTTAAAATTAAATGATGCAACTTTTGTGCTGTTAGCATGTATCGTAATCACAAAATGTGCTACAAGCCTTACTTCCTAACTATAAATGCATTACTGGAAAGCATTCTTATCAATGGCTGTCTTCATTGCCACCACCTAAAAAACTAAAACTCGAGTTATAATCATTATAAGTTTATAGATTATATTAGTACCATATAATCAGTTGCAAAATTAATGTTTCCCCTTAAAAAGAAAGAAAAATTAATTAAAATATCATTTATCCTTAATGGAGGGTTATTTTTAATGGGTAGAATCCCGCTACTGGATGAAGGTAAATATGTGTTTGCAATAATTCAAATACTGGCCGCAATTCTGAATATTGCGCTAATTTTCAACTTTAAGATTACAAGAACCAAGGTATATCTAAATTATGCCGTTCTCTCGATGAATGTGATTGTCTGTCTTTCCGTTGCAATAATTGCCATTTTATCACATAAATCCTATATTCAATTCGCCTGGTTTTTGGCCGCAATCGCTTCCTCTATTGCATTGATTATTCAAATCAATAGAAATAAACGATTTCCAATTTAAAAAACCTCAGTAACCCCTCAATTTTGAGATCTTTCCAGATCTTTAATAGATCGTGAAGTCAATATTATAGATTAAACCATTTTATAAAAAAAACCACCCAGTATATGGGTGGCTTTATAAATATTTAAAAACAGGTGTTTAAAACTGATATCTAATTCCAAAAGCAATATCCAAATCTAGATTATTATTATCAAAATTGGAGTTACCCAACCCAAATTCTGGTCGCACGTCCAAGGAAATCATCAACGGAATATCAAAATTGTATTCAATCCCAACATCGCCCCCGACAAAAAGATATGTTTCGCTATTTTTATTGCCATCCTTGTCCCGAAAATTAGAGTTGTAAGTGGCAAGTCCAGCACCAGGTCCAGCATACCAATTAAAACCTCCATCGATATTCCAAACCCATTGGTAGATGCCAGCAAGTTTAAAACCATCATAATTATTCCCGTTTCTTATCCCCAAGTCAAGTTCTAGTCGGTTGTCACTGCCCAAAGCACGTTGATAAGAAACTTCAGCACCGAAACCATTACTGTCCCCAAGTCGAAGTCCGATGGCGTTATCCGATATGTCTTGAGCCATTGAAATTGTCGAAAATCCAATAAAAGCAATTGCTATCAAAAATATTTTTTTCATAATATTAAGTTTTTAAGTTTTAACAAAAATACAGTTTTAACATTTCCGTAATAAGAAATAGTTCGCCAAATTTCTGTTAAAACTGCTTTAGATCATCTAAATTTAGAACAAATTTAAGACTCATCAAATATCCTTATTAACTTGAAAGATTTAAAATTTAACGAATCACTTTTTGACCAACTAAAGGAACAATTTCAAGGCGAACTATTCACGGATGATTTGATGAAAGCGCTCTACGCAACAGACGCCTCCGTTTATAGACGTTTGCCATTGGCTGTTGCCTATCCAAAAAATAAGGAAGATATTAAGCAATTGATCGCTTTTGCAAATACATACAATACTTCCTTGATTCCGAGAACCGCAGGCACTTCCCTTGCTGGTCAATGTGTTGGAGAAGGCATCGTGGTTGATGTTTCGAAATATTTCAACAAAATTGTCAACATCAATGAAAAAGAAAAAACAGTAACAGTCCAACCTGGAGTTGTCAGGGACGAGCTGAATAATTACTTGAAACCTTTCGGATTGTTTTTCAGCCCCAATACCTCCACCTCCAATCGCTGTATGATAGGAGGCATGGTCGGTAATAATTCCAGTGGCACAACTTCTATACAATATGGAGTAACGCGTGATAAGGTATTGGAGTTGCACACTATTTTAAGTGATGGAAGTGAGGTGATTTCTAAAAATGTTTCTTCAGAAGAATTTCACAAAAAAACAAAATTAAATTCTCTTGAAGGTCACATCTATAAGACAATTTTCAACGAATTGGAATCGAAACCGGTTCAAAAACAAATCATGGAAAACTTTCCAAAACCTGAAATCCATCGCAGGAATACGGGTTACGCCATTGACGAATTGTTAAAATCAGATATATTTTCGGAAACTTCTGAACAATTCAATATGTGCAAATTGCTCTGTGGAAGTGAAGGCACATTGGCTTTTACAACTCAAATCACCCTTCAATTGGATGATCTGCAGCCCAAGGAAAGTATGATGGTTGCTGCGCATTTTGAAAGTATCGAACACTGCCTAAATAGTGTGGAATTGGTCATGAAGCAC
>JBDSFP010000005.1:0-11366 GCA_039919415.1 Aquaticitalea sp.
TTTGGCCAATTTCTTGGCAATAGTTTCACCGACATATCGAATGCCCAGAGCAAATAAAACACACTCAAAGGGAATTTGTTTTGATGTCTCAATTCCGAAAATCAAATTCTCGGCACTTTTTTCTGCCATTCGCTCCAAGGGTATCACTTGTTCCTTAGTCAATTCATACAAATCGGAATAATTGGTTATCAATCCTGCCTTGACCAAAAGTGCTACAGTTTCGCCTCCCAAGCCTTCAATATCCATCGCCTTGCGCGAAATGAAATGCTGGATCCGTCCGACAATTTGAGGCTTGCAACCATTATAATTGGGACAATAATGCTGCGCCTCGCCTTCAGTCCTAATCAATTCAGTATGGCATTCAGGACACTGCGTAATATATTCTGTGGATTTGGAACTTGAAGATCGTTTTGACAAATCCACACCAATGATCTTGGGGATGATCTCGCCGCCTTTTTCAACAAATACCTCATCACCCACTCTGATATCCAACTTTTTGATTTGGTCTGCATTGTGCAAAGAGGCACGCTTTACCGTTGTACCAGCCAATTCAACAGGCTCCAAATTTGCAACCGGCGTAATCGCTCCTGTACGACCCACTTGATACGTGATTTCGTTCAATCGTGTTGAAACCTGTTCTCCCTTAAATTTATATGCCATGGCCCAACGAGGCGATTTGGCCGTATAACCTAACTCTTCTTGTTGGTGCAAATCATTCACTTTAATCACAACACCGTCGGTTTCATAAGGTAAATCGTGTCGATGCTCATTCCAATGGTCTATGAATTCCAAAACCTCGTTGATGGAATTGGTTAATTTTGCGGCTTCGGGCACTTTAAATCCCCACTGTCTGGCTTTTTGCAAACTTTCATATTGGGTAGAAATATTTAAATTGTTTCCCGTAATATTATAGAGCATACATTCCAAAGGTCTTTTTGCAACTTCGGCGCTATCCTGCAATTTTAAACTTCCAGAAGCCGTATTTCGTGGATTTCGGTAAGGCTCCTCTCCAATTTCGATGCGCTCATCGTTCATTTGATTAAAACCTTCAAATGGTAATATTATTTCGCCGCGGATTTCGAACTTTGGAGGATACTCACCTTTCAATTTCAGAGGGACCGATTTGATCGTCTTTATATTGGTCGTAACATCATCGCCCTGAAATCCGTCTCCTCTCGTGACCGCTTTGATCAAATTGCCATTTTCATAAGTGATACTGATGGAAGCGCCGTCATATTTCAGTTCGCAAGTATATTGAACCTTGCCATCAATCTGTTTTTTGAGTCGCAATTCCCAATCCAATAAATCTTCTTTGGAATAGGAATTGTCCAACGAATACATACGATGCTTATGAACGACGGTCTCAAAATTCTTGGTCACTTGTCCTCCAACACGTTTGGTTGGAGAATTGTCATCGGCAAATTCGGGATGCTTTTCTTCCAATTCCTGTAACTGCTTCAACTTTGCATCAAAATCAAAATCACTTATTGTAGGATTGTCAAGCGTATAATAGTTATAATTATGTTGGGTCAATTCGTCGCGTAGACTTAAAATTTGTTGTTCAATAGCCATAAAATCGTACTGAAAATGTTATCTTTTTATCTTATATTTAAAACCTCTAATATACATAAATGCGTTATAGTAAAATACTCATCCTGACAGTTTTTATCAGCTTTTCATTCAGCAAACATTATGCTCAAATCCAAGTTGATGGCCGCACAATCATTCCGATTCCCTCCAAACAGATATTTATCAAAGGGGAATTTATTCTCAACAATTCCAAAGGAATCCAATTCGATAAAGAATTTGAAGTTGCAGCAAATTTTCTGAAATCCTATATTGAATCTGGAAGTGACATTCAACTTCAAGAAAATAATGATATTTCCTTTTTAAGTGATAAGAGCATTCAAAATCCCGAGGGCTACAAACTTGAAGTCACTTCCAAACAAATCATTATCAAAGCAAGTACAGGGAAGGGTGCTTTTTATGCAGTCCAAACTTTGCGCCAACTATTGCCTGCTGAATTTGAAAATGGGAATTTTGTTGGGAACGAAATTTCAATTCAATCACAATCCATAGAGGATTCGCCACAATTTCAATACAGAGGCATGCATTTAGATGTCTGCCGACACATGTTTACAGTTGAGTTCATAAAAAAATATATTGACGCTTTGGCGATGCTCAAGTTCAATACATTTCATTGGCATCTGACCGATGATCAAGGTTGGCGCATTGAGATCAAAAAATATCCAAAATTACAGGAGGTTGCCGCTTACAGAAAAGAAACCTTGATTGGTCATTACAACACGCAACCTCAGCGATTTGATGGCAAACGCTATGGTGGATTTTATACGCAAGATCAAATTAAAGACGTTGTAGCCTATGCGCAAAGTCGCTTCGTTACAATCATTCCCGAAATAGAAATGCCTGGACATGCCCGAGCTGCCATTGCTGCCTATCCTGAGCTGGGCTGTACCGGAGAGCAGGTAGAAGTTGCCACAACAGGCGGAGTTTTTGAAGAAATTTTCTGTCCAAAAGAGGAAACTTTTACATTTCTTGAAAATGTTCTTGATGAAGTCATTGCATTGTTTCCGAGTACATACATCCATATTGGTGGCGACGAGGCTCCAAAAACGAGATGGAAAAATTCCGAATATTGCCAAGCCTTGATTAAAAAGGAAGGTTTAAAGGATGAACATGGCTTACAGAGTTATTTCATTTCAAGAATAGAGACATATCTTAACAGCAAAGGCCGGCAAATCATTGGTTGGGACGAAATTCTTGAAGGTGGGTTGGCACCTAATGCCACAGTCATGTCTTGGCGCGGATTTGAGGGTGCCATTGAAGCCGCGAAACAGCAACATAACGTCATTTTAACACCTGGATCTTATTGCTATTTTGACCACTATCAATCTGAAGATAAAGATGAACCCTTGGCGATTGGAGGTTTTTTGCCATTGGAAAAAGTCTATCGTTTTAACCCTATTCCAGAGGAATTGACACCAGAGGAATCTAAATATGTACTTGGTGCACAGGCCAATCTTTGGACGGAATATATCCCAACTTCTGAAAAGGTTGAATACATGATATTTCCTCGGATTTTGGCAATGAGCGAAGTGGTCTGGTCAAATCCCAAAGAACGGGATTATAAAGAATTTGTCTCAAGAGTTGAACATTTCTTTAAACGATTGGATGCGTTGAACATCAATTACGCCAATCATTTGTATGAAATCCAAGGTGAAGTGGTTTCAAATGAAAACAATATTTCCTTCCTATTGCAAACATCTTCCGAAATAAAAACGATTCGGTTCACTATGGATGGTTCTGTACCAACCTTGAATTCTGAAATCTATTCAAAACCCATTCCCATCAAAAAAAACACCATTATAAAAGCTGGTGTTTTCAATACCGAAAAACAATTGGGCACAACATTTTCCCAAAGCATCAATTTGCATAAAGCAGTTGGAAAGAAAATCTCCATCAATGTTGAACCTAATAAATCGTATCCTGGAAGTGGCGCAGTAGGCTTGCTGAATGGAATTTCTGGTAGTGACACACGTTTTGGAGATAAAGAATGGCTGGGATTTTGGGGTGATGATTTGGAAATTACAATTGATCTTGGCGCGGAAACAGAGATCGGTTCCATTGAAACACGTTTTCATAATGGCAATGGACAATGGATTTACGCGCCTAAATTTCTAACTATTAGCTATGATGGAAATAAAGCTTCTAGAATTGATATTCCGAAATCTGAAGACTTATTGGTGCCTGTCCATATTATGACTACAAATAAAGCAAAAATCATCAAAATGACCATTCCAAATTATGGAATAATCCCAGAAGGTAAGCAGGGTTCTGGCAACAAGGCCTGGACGTTTATTGATGAAATTATAGTAAAATAGAACATTCAACCAAAAGATTCCTGCCTTCGCAGGAAGTGTTATGAAATTAGAAATCTGTGCCTCAAATTATGAATCTGCCATAAATGCCGAAAAAGCCGGAGCCCATCGCATTGAGTTATGTTCTGAATTGGCGATCGGTGGCATCACACCTACCTATGGTTTTATTAAACAGGTTATGAAAGCCGTCAAAATTCCTGTATTTGTATTGATCCGACCCCGAAGTGGCAATTTTACCTATTCCGACGAAGAATTTGACTTCATGAAAAAGGATATAAAAATATGCAAGGATTTGGGATGTGCAGGAATTGCTTCAGGTATTTTGAATATTGATAATTCGGTCGATATTGAGCGAACTAAAGAATTGGTTGAGCTGTCGAGACCTCTGGAATTCACGTTTCATAGAGCATTTGACTGGACACTGAATCCTTATGTAGCCTTGAAACAGCTTATTGAATTGAAAGTCGATAGAATTTTAACCTCAGGACAGGAATCATCCGCAGAAAAAGGTATTTTTGTACTCCAACAATTGAAAAAACTAGCTAACGGTCAATTGAAAATCCTTCCTGGTGGTGGCATCAATCTAGAGAATGTTCTGGTTTTCAAAGGAGGTGGCTTTGAGGAAGTCCATTGTTCGGCAATTATGGCTACAATCGTCAATCCGAAACCCAAAGTATCAATGATAAGTGCAAAGTTTTTTGATGAAACCATAAGTTTTAGTTCTGATGTTGACCTAATCCAATCTATTTTATATCGAATCAATGGTAAAGCATAGTTTTATTTTCCTCTTATTGATACCCCTGTGTTTCAGTTGTGAGACGAGTTACCACACCCCAAAAACAACTTTTATCGATTCCGATTGGACATTCAAAAGTCTGGCAGACAACACTTGGAGAAAAGCTTCTGTTCCAGGCAATGTGTATTCCGATTTATTGAGCCATGACTTGATTGTCAATCCAATGGTTGCCCAAAACGAACTCAATGTACAATGGGTTTCAGAAAACGATTGGGAATACAAAACGACATTCAAAGTAGATGACAGCACATTTCAACGAAAACATATTGAACTCAATTTTGATGGACTCGACACTTTTGCAACGGTTTTTTTAAATGATAGTTTGATTCTTCAAACCAACAATGCCTTTCGCAATTATAAAGTGGATGTAAAATCGGTGCTCAAAAAAGAAAACAGAATGCACATTGTTTTTAACAGTACGCATTATTTCGAACAGGAAGGGAAAAACAAGTTGACTTACGAACTCCCAGAAGGCAATCGCATTTTTATACGTAAACCGCAATTTCAGTTTGGATGGGACTGGTCGCCAAAACTCAAAACATCAGGTATTTGGAAGCCCATTTCCCTCACATCATGGAACGATTTGAAAATCAATGATGTGTTTATCGCTCAAAATTCGTTGGAAGAATCCGTGGCAAAATTAACTGCTAAAGTTGAATTTGCTTCCTCTTTAAATGATGAACTGACCTTTGAAGTTATGGTCAATAATGATGTGGTCAGTAAATCAAAAGTTCAGGTGGATTCTTTGCAAACAAAATATGAAATCCCTTTCGAAATTGAAAATCCGAAGCGTTGGTGGCCACACAATTTAGGAGAACCATACCTATATAACATCTCTGTCAGAATTAAAAAAGGATGGTCTATTCTCGATTATAAAGCAGTATCCAAAGGTTTGAGAACCATTGAATTGGTCACTGAAAAAGATTCCATCGGCGAATCATTTTATTTTAAAGTGAATGACATCCCTGTGTACATCAAAGGTTCCAACTATGTACCTCAAAACAGTCTTCAAAATAAAGTCACTGACAACGATTATAACAGATTGCTCAATGATGTTGCCGACGCCAATATGAATATGGTTCGAGTGTGGGGTGGCGGCATTTACGAAAATGACATTTTTTATGATTTATGTGATGAAAAAGGAATTTTGGTTTGGCAAGATTTTATGTTTGCCTGCGCCATGTATCCAGGGGACAAGGAATTTTTGGACAATGTCAAACAGGAAGCTATTGACAATGTCAAACGACTTCGAAATCATGCGTCCATCGCTTTATGGTGTGGCAACAATGAAAATTCTGAAGGTTGGGAAAATTGGCATTGGAAAGATGAAAAGTCAAAAGCACAGCAAGCCGAAATATGGAACAATTACATCAAATTGTTCAACAATCTTCTTCCGAATACGGTTCGGGAATTGACTGACAACGCTTCATATTGGGAGACGTCGCCGAAATTTGGTCGTGGCAATGAAAGGTATAACACCGAAGGCGATACGCACGATTGGTTTGTGTGGCACGATGCTTATCCATTTGAACATTTTGAAGAAAAAGTGCCGAGATTCATGAGTGAATTCGGTTTTCAGTCCTTCCCAACTTATGAAACCATAAAAAGAACTACACAAAATGATTCCATTGCAATGGACTCAGTGGCGTTTGCAATGCACCAAAAACACAATAGAGGTGCGGAACTCATTGATGAATACATGAAACGTGATTTTCCAGTTCCAACCAAATTTGAAGATTATGTGTATATGAACCAAGTGCTTCAAGCCTATATAGTTACCAAAGGAATTGAAGCGCATCGGCGTGCAAAACCATATAATATGGGAAGCATGTATTGGCAATTGAACGATTGTTGGCCAGCAGTTTCATGGTCAAGCATTGACTTTTTGGGCAATTGGAAGGCCTTGCATTATGAAGCAAAAAAAGCGTTCAGAAACGTCATTACTACTTCTACCATTCAAAATGACACTTTGAAAACCTATATTGTCAATGATGAAATGAAAGATCAAAGAGGTTACCTTTCGTTGCGTTTGTTGGATTTTAAAGGAAATGAACTTTGGTCTGTTTGCGATACCACAAGTGTCGAGCCATTGAGCAGCGAACTTAAATATGTTTTGGATTTGCAAATAGAGAAATTCAATAGAAATGAAGTCGTCCTTGAAACTTCCTTTAATAATAACGTTTCTTATTTTTATTTTGTCAGACCTAAGGATTTGTTACTTCCAATGACAGAAATTGAAAAAACCATCACCAGGAACGATAACGGTTTTACCGTTGAATTGTTTAGTGAGACCTTGCAGAAAAATGTGTTTCTTTATAGTGATTCCAAAGGAAAATTTAATGACAATTTTTTTGATTTGATGCCGAACGAAAGGAAAACCATTGAGTTCAAATCGCGAGCAGGCGATTTGGATGATTTGAAAATAAAGACCTTGAATGAGTTTGTGAAAGGGAAAAAGGAAATAATGCCATCAAACAAAAACCACATAGTTCCTTGAACAAAATGAACCCTGTGGAATTTGAAACTAAAAAAAGATGTTTAAGAAAAAAAGAATAAGTAATTTTATATTAATCACTAACTAAAAGTGGTCAATGCTATTTAGGCATGAACAGATCGTTAATCGTTAATCGTTAATCGTTAATCAAAATTCTTAATTCCTTTGACCATTCTGTCATTACCAAACATATCCTTTTTCAACTCAATCTCATTAAAACCAAAGTTTTCCAATAACATAATCATTTCATCTCCTAAATACTGATTGATTTCAAAGTAGAGCTCTCCCCCATTTTTTAAATATTTGTTTGCAAATTCTATAATTGCTTTATAAAAAACCAAAGGGTTGTCATCGTCAACGAACAATGCCAAAGCTGGCTCATTGTTTAAAACATTATTTTTCATTTCAGCTTTTTCCAAGTTCCGAACATACGGTGGATTGGAGACCATAAGATCAAATTTCAAGATACCCAATTCCAAATACCAATCCTTTTCCTTTAGAATATCTGCTTGGATAAAGTGAACGTTAACATCGTTCAGCTTCGCATTTTCTCTTGCAACTTTTAAGGCTTCCACACTCACATCCAAAGCAAAAATTTTAGCATTCGGTAAATTCTTCGCTAGCGAAATGGCTATACAACCACTTCCAGTTCCAACATCTAAAATATTATACGAATGTAAACCTTGAATTTTAAACTTTAAACTTTGGACAACAAAGTCAACCAATTCTTCCGTTTCCGGTCGTGGAATCAGTGTGTGTTCATTCAGTTTAAGAGGCAATCCATAAAACTCCGTTTTGCCAAGAATGTATTGGATAGGTTTTTCTTGCTTTAACTTTGTTAAGGCCTCAAACAGTGGCTGTTCCTCATCTTTTGTAATTGCAAATTCTGGTTGAAGAATAAATACCAAACGTTGCATTCCAAGATATTCGTTTGTCAAAAGATAAAAAAAACTATCGACCTCATCCTTTCCATAAATTACATCCAGCTCTTTGTGGAAGATGTTTTGGATTTCCTTTAAAACCATAATGATATTCTTTTTAGGGAGCAGGCCGCCTGAAAACTATAAATTCTTAAGCATCCAAATATTACATGAATAATGGCCGGTATCTCCCATTGGACCATCCAAAGTTTCAAATCCTACTTTGGCATATAATTTTTGAGCATCAACCATATATGGCATTGTTTCAAGATAACATTGTTCAAATCCAAACTCTTTAGCTTTGGCCAAGCATTTTTCCATCATCTCACTTCCCAGTCCTTTTCCTCTGGCTTCTGGCAAGAAATACATCTTTTGCAGCTCACAGATGTTGCCAACAAAATTATCGAGTTGGGCAATTCCGGCGCCTCCAATTAACTTTTCATTGTCGTCCACCACAAAATAGGCTGATTTTTCCTTGCTGTAGGTTTCCGTCATCTTGTCCAAAGACACATCAGCAAAAGCAGTGCCTACTTTTGGAACTCCCAAATCAACTAAAACCGCACGAATGACTTCAGCGATGTGCGCATCATCGGTTTTGCGAATTTCTCTTATGTTAACCGGCTTTTTACTCATTTATAAATCCTATTTTTGTGACTGTGAAGATACATGAAAAATACATAAAACGCTGTATTGAAATTGCCAAAAATGGGCTAGGAACAACCGCTCCAAACCCAATGGTTGGCTGTGTTATTGTATATAATGATTTGATCATTGGCGAAAATTTTACGAGTCCTTATGGTGGCAATCATGCTGAGGTGAATGCTATAAATTCTGTAATAGATAAATCTTTGTTAAAAGAATCAACTTTATACGTCACATTGGAACCATGCTCCCATTTTGGTAAAACCCCACCTTGTGCTGATGCCATCATAAAACATCAAATCCCAAAAGTTGTGATAGGAACCATAGATACGCATAGTAAAGTATCTGGCAACGGAATCGAGAAACTGAAAACAGCTGGCTGTGAAGTGATATTAGGTGTTTTGGAAGAAACATGCATGGAACATCACAAACGATTTTTTACGTTCCACAACAAAAAGCGTCCTTATATTATATTGAAATGGGCTGAAACCGCTGATGGTTATATCGCTCCAAAAAGTAAAAGCGAAAAAAAACCTGTTTGGATAACGAATGAATTGTCGCGACAGTTGGTCCATAAATGGCGAGCTGAAGAACAGGCTATTTTGGTGGGAACCAATACGGTTTTGGAAGATAATCCGCGTTTGACTGTTCGGGATTGGTCTGGAAAAAATCCTATGCGAGTGATTTTGGATAAAGATATGAAACTGTTAAATGATCATGCTCTTTTTGAAGATTCCTGCAAAACAATATTGATAAGTTCCTCTGAAGAAGTGGTCAAAATAAAGAGCCAAGCCAGAATGCAAAATCCAGACATGGAAAATGCCCAAATCGATGCTGTATATTCAGATAATTGGAATTTGGATTTTATCGATTGGAATTCCAATGACAATATAGCAGAACAATTATGTAAAGTGCTTCATATAAAGAGTATTAATTCTGTCATTATCGAAGGAGGACGACAGACTCTTCAAACATTTATAGACGAAAATCTGTGGGATGAAGCACGCGTTTTTACCGGAAACGTTCATTATAGTGAAGGTGTAAAAGCTCCAAAGTTTTCAGGAAAACTTATTTCAGAAGAAAAAATACTGGAGGATACTTTAAAAATTTATGTCAGGGATTAAAACCATTATATTCGATTTTGGAGATGTCTTTATCAATTTGGATAAGGAAGGCGCCATGAAAAATGTACTGGATTTGTTTGAATTGAAAACATTTCCAGATGAAATGATTGCTTTCAATAGTTTATATGAGCAAGGTCTGATTTCCACCGATGAATTTTTGGAATTCCATCTTGAAAATTTTCCGAAATTATCACGAGAGGAAATTTTGGATGCATGGCATTTCATCTTAAAAGATTTTCCTATACACCGTTTTAAATTCATTCAGCAATTGGCTTCCGAAAAAAAATTCAAGCTTATATTGTTGAGCAATACCAATGAACTTCACATCAATTGGATTAAGGAAAACATTCCGTTCTATGAAGATTTCAAAAACAGTTTTGATGCATTTTACCTGTCACAGGAAGTCAAATTAAGAAAACCAAATGCTGACATTTTTCGATTTGTCATGGATTCGCATCAACACAAAGCAAAAGAAACACTGTTTATTGATGATACTGAAGAGAATATAACTGCGGCTTCGAAATTGGGAATACTTACTTGGCATATAAATCCGATGGATGATGATATTGTCAATTTGTTTTCTATTCAAAAGGAACTGTTTTGATTGAATCGGACACTTATAAAACCATTTCAAAATCTTCATCTGAAGTTTTATTTAAGGACAAAAACAGTAAGTTTTTTGGTTATGTTTTTCCTGTTTCCACAGAAGAAAACGTGAAAAAGCATCTTGAAGTTTTAAAGAAACAACATCATTCTGCTAGTCATTGGTGTTATGCCTATCAAATCGGAAAACAAGAAAAAGAACATGTTTTTAGAGCAAATGATGATGGCGAACCCAACAATAGCGCTGGAATGCCCATCTATGGACAGATTAAGTCTTTCGGAGTAACTAATGTATTGATTATTGTGGTTCGATATTTTGGAGGCACAAAACTTGGTGTAAGCGGATTGATAAACGCTTATAAAACTGCATCACAAATGGCCCTGGAGGAATCAAAAATTATAATCAAAACGATTAATGTCACCTATCAAATCACTTTTGAATATAAAAACATGAACAAGGTGATGCGAATCATTAAAGAAAAGAATTTAAAAATCTTGAACCAAACTTTGGAAGTGAATTGCCAGATGGAATTTTCTGTCAGAAAGAAAAATGCAGACGTCATTTTCGGGATTTTGAATGCGCTTCAAGAAATTGACATCAAAGTTTTAAACGATTAATTTTGCAGTTTGTCTAAAAGATATTGCGGACATCGCGTAGGCCTATTCCTATTAATGTCGATGAATACCAACGACGTATTTCCAGTCGCCAAAAGTTCGTTTTTTTTGTTGGTTATTTCATAATCAAATTCGATGGTTGCCGAAGGGGTTTTTACCAATTGGGTTTTAACTTTAATCAAGTCATCATAACGCATTGGCTTTTTGTATTTTACATTCAAGGCAATTACAGGCAGCATAATTCCACTTTCCTCCATTTGCTTATATGTCACT
>JBDSFP010000024.1:0-6581 GCA_039919415.1 Aquaticitalea sp.
TCGGGAATGCCCCACGTTTCGTAGCCGCCACCAAACATCGGTCGGTACATAAATATATTTTCTGTGACCAACTGTGCAAAATCCTTATCTGGTGTGACCATATAGGTTTTGTAACCTGCATTTTCGGCTTGTCGTGACAAAGTTCCAATCACATCATCAGCTTCAAAACCTTCCTTGACCATGATTGGAATTTGCATGGCTTTTAAAATATCACAAATATGTGGAATTGCAGTTGTGATGCCTTCGGGAGTTGCGTCGCGATTGGCTTTGTAATCCTCAAACATTTCAACGCGGTCCACACTTCCTCCTTTATCAAAACACACCGCCAAATGGTCCGGACGCTCGCGTTTGATGACATCCAATAAGGAATTCATAAACCCAAAAATGGCCGAGGTATCCTGACCTTTGGAATTGACTCTGGGATTTTTGATTAAGGCATAGTAACCACGGAAAATCATGGCATAGGCATCTACTAGGAAAAGGCGTTTTTGTTCGGACATTGGACTGTTTTTATTGAAGACAATAAAATTACAAAAGAAATTTTGATTAACTCCTTAAACTTTAGATTTGGAATTCGGCTTGTTTCCGCATATTGAGAGTTTTGCTAAAATTGATTAAATTAGCATCATGAAAGCTCCATTACCATTTCTTGTTAACCTAGGGAATGATAAAATGGTTGTACCATGACCACTAAAAGAAACAGATATAAACAAATGAAATCATTGCAGGACATAAAAGACCTCTTGGACAGCCATAAAAACAGATTATTTTCAACATATCCTATTCAGTCCATGGCTATTTTCGGTTCATTTGCGCGACATGAGGAAACTAGTGACAGTGATTTGGATGTTGTTATTGAGTTCAATGACAAAATCGGCATCCGATTCATCGACCTTGCAAACGACCTTGAAAAACTGACTGATATGAAAGTCGACTTAGTTTCAAAAAACGGCATTAAAAAAAGATATCTCCAATCCATAGAAGACGATTTGATTTATGTCTGACAGGGATAATGAACTTTTGCTATTGGATATGCTCGAAAGTGCCGAAAAAATTCAACCATATACAACCAACTTAAATTTTGGCGAATTTCTAGAACAAGAAATGGTTTTAGATGCAGTAGCCAGAAACTTCGAAATCATTGGCGAAGCTGCCAATAGAATTTCTGCTGATTTCAAAATCAAGAATCCAAATATTGAATGGATGCGAATGACAGGTTTAAGGAATCGGATTAATCACCACTATTTTGGAATTGACCATGAAATTATGTGGACCATCATTCAAGAGAATATCGCGCATTTGATTGATGATATTAAAAACTTACCGAAATAACTAAAAACAAATGAACAATAATTTCGCAATAGTCATCCACGGAGGCGCAGGAACACTTGTAAAAGGATTAATGACGCCAGAACTTGAAAACCAATATAAATCTGCTTTGGAACACGCCAGAAATGAAGGCTATAAAATTTTAGAAAACGGTGGAACAGCGATGGATGCCATCGAAACCGCGGTAAGACTATTGGAAGACACGCCCTTGTTCAACGCTGGGAAAGGTTCTGTTTTTACAAATGCAGGCACACATGAAATGGATGCCGCCATTATGGATGGAAGCAATCTCAAAGCAGGCGCAGTTACATTGATTACCGGAATAAAAAATCCTGTCTCTTTGGCGCGTGATGTGATGGACAAAAGTCACCATGTGTTTTTGGCTGGTGAAGGTGCGATGCAATTCGCCAAAAGCAATGGACATGAGATTTTGAGTCCGGAATATTTTTATGATGAGGTTCGTTATCAACAATGGCAGAACATAAAAGATAGCGACGGATTTGAATTGGACCATAGCGTCAAGAAAGACGGCAAATTTGGAACGGTCGGAGCCGTTGCTTGTGACCAATTCGGGAATGTGGCAGGCGCAACTTCTACAGGAGGAATGACCAACAAAAAATGGGGTCGCGTAGGCGATTCTCCAATGATTGGCGCAGGAACCTATGCCAATAACAAAACCTGTGCAGTCAGTTGCACTGGAAGTGGCGAGTATTTCATCAGAGGTGTTGTGGCTTATGATGTGTCATGCTTGATGGAATTTAAAGGACTTTCTATTGAAGAGGCTACAAACGAAGTCATTCATAAGCGTATTCTTAAAATTGGTGGCGATGGTGGTTTGATTGCTATTGATTCAAAAGCAAATATTTCATTGTCGTTTAACACCGAAGGGATGTATCGGGCTTTTAAAACTTCGAAAGGAGAAAAGGGGATTGCAATTTACAAATAACATTTTTGCGAATTCTAAATCTGCTGGAAAGGAATCAATTGTATTGAATTCGATTTAAATATGTTCAGTCATTGCGAGTGTAACCTAATCGCCTAAATTATACTATTAACCGACCGATAACAAATTCAATAGCAATTCATCCTCGACATAAAAATTCCGAATAAAATACTTACATTTATAGGCTCAACACATTAGCTTTCCGACCATTGAAGACATTCATCAAAGAGCTACAGCGCCGTAATGTTATCAAAGCGGCTATTTCATATGCCGTATTTTCATGGTTGCTTATTCAAGTTGCCTCAATTTTGTACCCTTCATTAGGTTGGGGACAGAATGCCATAACTAATACCTTAATTACTTTAATAATTTGCTTTCCACTCTGGATCATCTTTGCCTATATTTTTGAATGGACTGCAAGCGGATTTAAGAAAACCAATGACGTTGCCCAAGAACATTCCATATCAAAATCCACCAGCAAAAAGTTGAACGCAATCATAATTGCAGGTCTGTCTTTGGCGGTGTTGCTCTTGGCAGCAGACCGTATCTTTAATTTTACTGGAGCTTCAGAAACTAAACAGTCCCTCACAGCAGTGGATAAATCAGACAAATCCATAGCAGTCCTCGCCTTTGCCGATATGAGTCAAGAAAAGGACCAGGAATATTTTAGCGATGGCATCAGTGAGGAGATATTGAACCTTTTGGTAAAAATCCCAGATTTAAAAGTGATAAGCCGCACCTCGTCCTTTTCATTCAAGGGAAAGGAAGCCACCACTACAGAGATAGGCAAAACCCTAAATGTGGGCCATATTTTGGAGGGTAGTATCCGTAAATCCGGGAACACTATTCGCATTACCGCACAACTTATAAAGGTGAGCGATGGTGCGCACGTGTGGAGCGAGACCTATGACCGTGACATGACCGACATCTTGAAAATACAGGACGAGATAGCTGGTAAAGTAACCCAGGAGCTCAAAGTTTCTTTATTGGGCGAGGCCATAATATCCAAAAACGTAGATCCCGAAGCCTACAACCTCTACCTACAGGCAAAACAGGTGCGGAGCCAACAAACTGAAGAGAGTCTAAAAAATTCCAAACTGCTCCTTCGCCAGTCCATTGCCCTGGACAGTACCTTTGCCCAGGCCTGGGAAGAGCTTTCAGGAATTGTTTATTCTGAGGCATTCATATACCTACTCATTCCAATGGAAGAGGGTATAACCATAGGCACCACCTATGCCCAAAAAGCCATTACCCTAGACCCTAGCTATGCCAATGCCTATGCACGCTTGGCATATTATCAACGTTATTCATGGGATTTTAAAGAGGCAAATGCCACTATGGAAAAAGCCGTGGCCTTGGGGCCGGACAACGCAGATGTAATTAAAGCAGCCGCTGATAATGCCTTGAATTTTGGAAAAAAGAAGGAAGCCATCGTCTTACAGTTAAAGGCTTTAGAACTGGATCCTCTGGATTATTATAAATATTATCGTATGGCTTTGCTTTATTATTATGACAAGCAGTATGATAAGGCAGCAGGTGATATTCAGTCTTTTCTCCTGCACTATCCCAATGCCGCTGTGGCAAGAAGCTTTTATGCACTTATCCTTTTAGGCCAAGGCGACAAGTCACAGGCATTTTTGGAGGTGGAAAAAGAACCCGATGCATTTTGGAAAATATACAGCAAATGTATGCTCGTCTATTCTACTGGTAAAACAGAGGAGGCCAATGCCCTGTTAAAGCAATTGGTCAAGGTTTATGGCGAAGATTCATGGCCTAATATTGCTCATGTCTATGCCTTTAGGGGAGAAAAGGACGAAGCCTTTAAATGGCTGAACCTGGCCTTTGATAACAAAGACGGCTCATTGTTGGAAATCCTTGACTACCCAGAAATGAAGAATCTTTGGGGTGACCCACGGTGGAATAAGTTTATCAATAAATTGGGTCTGCCAGCGGATCATGGGTTTCATAGAGATTAATATATGAACATAAAAGACTACATAAGCGAACTCAAACGTCGCAACGTCATTAAATCGGCACTGGCTTATTTGGTGGTAGCATGGTTAATGACACAAGTGATGTCCATTATCATTCCTGCCTTTGAATTGCCCAGAACCCTTTTGAGAGTTACCATCATTGTTTTGTCCATTGGATTTCCCTGTTGGCTCATCTTCTCATGGGTCTATGAGATCACGCCAGATGGCATCAAAAAGACTAAAAGTGTAAATCCTGAACATTCCATAACGGCAAAAACGAGCAATCGCTTAAATTACGTCATCATTGCTGCCCTGTTTGTTGCCATTGCCTTGCTGATACGGAGCAGTTTTTATACACCTACCAGAGTGGTAAAAGAGAATGCAGTGGTCGCAAATGCACCCGACAAATCCATAGCAGTCCTCGCCTTTGCCGATATGAGTCAAGAAAAGGACCAAGAATATTTCAGCGATGGTATCAGCGAGGAAATACTGAACCTTTTGGCAAAAATACCAGACCTCAAGGTCATCAGCCGCACCTCCTCCTTTTCCTTCAAGGGGAAAGAAACCACCACCGCAGAGATAGGCAAGGCGCTGAACGTAAACCATATATTGGAGGGCAGCATCCGTAAATCGGGCAACACCTTTCGCATTACGGCACAACTCATCAAGGTGAGTGATGGTGCGCACGTGTGGAGCGAGACCTATGACCGCGAGATGACCGATATCTTTAAGATACAGGACGAGATCGCCTCAAAGGTGACTTTACAGTTAAAGGCAACACTTCTCGGCACCGCACTGACCTCCACCACGGTGAACATCGATGCCTATAATCTGTATCTGCAAGCCAAACAGGTAAGAGGCCAAAATTCCATGGAAAGCAACGACAACGCCCTTAAACTGATCAGGGCGTCCATTGCGATTGATAGTAGTTATGCCCCTGCATGGGCCCTGTTGGCCAGGTGTTTTCATGATGCCGGTTTAAGATTTTTAACGATAAAAATGGAGGATGCCATCGTACAGGGCAAACAAGCAGCAAACAAGGCGATAGTACTTGATCCAAAATATGTTGAAGGGTATTTGGAGCTTGCTCTTTTAGAGAATGCATCCTGGGACTTTAAAGCGGCAAGTGCACTGATTGCAAAGGCAGTTCACTTGGACCCGAACAACCCACGCGTTATTGAAAGCCAATCTCGCAGCGCGATGAATAATGGAAAGAAAAAGTTGGCAATCGAACTGAGTTTGAAATCGATTGAAATAGACCCTTTGACCGTTGCAAACTCTTACATTCTTGGTCTGTATTATTTGATGGATGGCCAGTTTACCAAGGCGGAAGCACGATTGAACCAGTATTTGTTGCTGTACCCAAATTCAGGCAGTTGCAATGGTCTTATGGGACACGTCCAAATAAGCTTGGGGCATCCTGAAAAAGCATTGGGGTATATAGAAAAAGAGACCGATCCTTTTTGGAATTTATACAGAAAATGTATGGCCGTCCATGCCTTGGGAAAAACGCAGGAAGCAAATGAACTTCTAAAACACTTTGTTGCTGACTACGGAGTAGATTCCTGGCCCAATATTGCCCATGTGTACGCCTTCAGGGGCGAAAGGGACGAAGCCTTCAAATGGCTGGATCTCGCCTTTGAAAATAGGGATGCTTCCCTTTTTGAAATCCTTAACTACCCAGAAATGAAAAATCTTTGGGGTGATCCGCGATGGAACAGGTTTATCAATAAACTGGGCCTGCCAAAAGACCATGGGTTTCATAGGGATTAAAAAAATTCCTGCCTTTCGACTGCGCTCAAGATAAACTTTGGCAAAAATCTCATGGATGTTTAGACAAAACATGATTCTTGACGTAAATCAAAAGGTTTCCAATCAGCAGAAGCAGACTGAAAATAGTTATTAAAATCAAGTGTGTTTCTCCGTAGCACAACCCAGAAACTTCGGGACTGCCTTCGCAGGAATTGGTTACACAAAAGGCGACGAAATCGGAAGCGCTCTCACCTGCCGTGTTTCAATATTAAAATGGTCGCCATTTGCGAGCACGTGAACAATTAAATTGGTCATCGTCATAGGCGTGCCTTTTTTCAATACTTTTTCGTTGTTATGAGCAAGGTGTTTCGCATCAAAAATGATAACCATTCCAGAACCGATGACTTCAAATTCGTTTCCGTTTTTAATAATCAAACCCGTGTCTTCTGCCAACCCAATACCCAATAAATCAGGGAATTTGGCTACGGCTTCACTCTGACGTCCAAAACGGCCACGTTGTATAAAATGAGTGTCGATAATCGCTTCAGGAATCAATGCCAAACCTTCAGACATTTGAACAGCAC
>JBDSFP010000033.1:0-3091 GCA_039919415.1 Aquaticitalea sp.
ATAATAGTTGGAAGCCACAAATCCACCAGCAGTCAATGCAATCAATGCAACAGCTGCATATTTTAAGAACGGACGTGCTGTTTTGCGTCTTTCTGGAGTAATTGTTATAGGAATGACTTTTTCAATCTCTTCCACTTCTTCTTTATAAACTTCACGAGTCACTGAAGCCGACGTGAATTGGGACAAGCCAAAGGAATCGGTCAAATAATTCACCTGATTGGAAGGCTCAAAAACAATTTTACCGTCAGTATTCATTAGTAAGTCTCCAATATTTTTAAAGGTCAAGGTTTCGCCTTCAATCAAATTAGATTTGACGGATTTTACATGCTTGTTGATTTTTTGAAGTGCAGCCTCATAAGGTATTTTCTCAATTTCTGCAATATAACTAGTCAGCAGGCCATCGTTGTGCTGTAACTGTTCATTAAAGGACAATACTTTTTTTGGAGGGTAAAAAGAATGCGACGTTTCATTCACTTTTGCTGACACGCGATGGGTCAAAAATGCTCCAAATTCAGGAATTGTTACGCAATCGTAACGGTACAGCAAATCGCTTATGTAGTTTTCTAAATGCATTGAAACAAAGTTAAAAATTTTTGATGCGGAACGAAATTTAAGACTTGTTATTTATTAACATTGTATTAACTATGATGTTCATAATATAAATTAAGCAGATACCATGACCGAAAGCGATTTGTTGCACCTTTTAGCACTTCAGAACGTTGCAAAGATTGGCGATATCACTGCCAAAAAGCTCATAAATCATTGTGGTTCTGCGGAAGCAATTTTTAAAGAAAAGAAGAATGGTTTGCTCAAGATTGATGGCATTGGAACAACTACGATTAGTGATTTGTTTGGAAAATATCATTTTGAAGCAGCCGAAAAAGAATTGAAATTCATTAATGAAAACGATATCGAATGTCTCTATTTTATGGACAGCGATTATCCTGAAAAATTAAAGCATTGTATCGATGGTCCGATTTTATTGTTTGAAACAGGTAACATCGATTTAAAAAAACAGCGCATTATCAGTATTGTTGGCACAAGAAAAATAACCACTTATGGCATTGCATTTTGTGAGCAATTGGTAGAACAGTTGTCAGTTTTTAATCCTGTAATTGTTTCCGGTTTTGCCTACGGAACGGACATTACAGCTCAAAAGTTGGCTCTGAAATATAATTTACAAACGATTGGCTGTTTGGCGCATGGATTGAATCAAGTCTATCCCACGGTACATAAAAAGTATGTCGCAGATATTGAAAAGCATGGAGGTTTCATGACTGATTTTTGGAGCACTTCCAATCCGGATAGGGAAAATTTCTTGAAACGGAATCGCATTATTGCAGGTTTGAGTGAAGCCACCATCGTTATCGAATCTGCAGAAAAAGGAGGAAGTTTGGTCACTGCCGATATTGCCAACTCTTACAACAGAGATGTGTTTGCAGTGCCAGGCCGCACAACTGATAGCCAAAGTGTTGGATGTAATAATTTGATAAAATTCCAAAAGGCACATGTTCTTTCAAATCCTTTGGATGTGCCTTATATTTTGAATTGGGAGTTGAAAAACAATAACAAACCATCCATTCAAAAGCAACTGTTTGTGGAATTGGATGAGCAGGAAAAAATTATTTACAATTATCTCAAGGGAAAAGGTAAAGAAATGCTCGACATCATCGCAATTGAATGTCAAATCCCAATTTTTAAAGTCGCCGGAATCCTTTTGAATATGGAATTAAAGGGTGTCATCAGACCCCTTCCGGGGAAATTGTTTGAGGTTATTTAGAATTCCTGCGAAGGCAGGAATCTCATGATTTTACCTGAAAATCTTTTCTTAATTGTGATAATGATTGAGATTTTTAGAAAAAAGATTCCTGCCGTAGTTTATCATGAGCGGAGTCGAAAGGCAGGAATTTTTAATACCCAACTTTACCTCTCACACGTTTTAACACCTCATCAGCCACCATTTGCGCCTTATCAACACCAATAAACAAGGCTGCATCGATTTCGCTCAGGTTGTTCATATAATGGTGATAACGTTCACGTTGAGTGGCAAATTTTTCAATAATCAAATCGTACAAGGCTTGTTTGGCTGCGCCATAACCATAACCGCCTTTTTCGTAATTGGATTTCATGGCTGCCACTTCTTCGGCTGTAGCCAATAACCCATAAATCGCAAAACAGTTGCAGGTATTCCAATCTTTGGAATCTTCAAGTGGAGTGCTGTCAGTTTGAATGGACATGATTTGTTTGCGCAACTGCTTGTCGTTCAAAAAAATGTCAATGATATTGCCTTTGCTTTTGCTCATTTTTTCACCATCTGTTCCAGGGACAAGCATTGTGTTTTCCTGAATTTTGGCTTCTGGCATCACAAAGGTTTCTCCCATTTTGGCATGAAAACGGGTCGCAACATCTCTGGTCATTTCAATATGTTGCAATTGGTCTTTTCCAACAGGAATGATTTCGGCGTCGTACAATAAAATATCGGCAGCCATCAACATAGGATAATTAAACAAACCGGCATTTACATCTTCCAATCTGTCGGCTTTATCTTTAAAACTAGTGGCCAAAGTCAAACGTTGGTATGGAAAAAAACAGCTCAAATACCATGCTAATTCCGTTACTTGTGGCACATCACTTTGTCTATAAAAAACAGTTGTGTCCACATCCAAACCAAATGCCAGCCAGACAGCAGCTGTGGAATAGGTATTTTGTCTTAGAGTATCGGCATCCTTTATCTGAGTAAGGGAATGCATGTCTGCAATGAACAAAAACGATTCGTTTTTCTCGTCATTTGCCATCTCTATTGCGGGAATAATAGCTCCCAAAATATTCCCCAAATGTGGTGTTCCTGTACTTTGTATGCCTGTAAGTATTCTTGCCATAATCATTCCTGCGCCTGCCTGCCGGCAGGCAGGAAAGCAATCCCGACACTTCGGGGTCATTTTAGTTAAACAAAATTCCTAATTGACAAAGGTAATTTTTTTAGAACAATAGCTCAATTAATTTAAGTAGTTTTGGATGTCATGAAGCTAATCAAATACCCATTTTGGATTTTATTTCGCATTTGGTTTTATGTTTTGATAACATTGCCAAT
>JBDSFP010000096.1:0-3549 GCA_039919415.1 Aquaticitalea sp.
GGAAACTTTGTTGTGCATGCCACAAGTGCAGAAGATATTGTATATTTAGCTTGTGGGCTTGAACGCATTTTAAAAAGTAATATTTCATACTATTTTAGCGATGGACACGCTACGGACAATTTTACCACGTTTTATGATTCCAGCAAAAAATCCGATTTGCCAAAAATTATTGATTGGGATGCAATTAAAACACAATATTGGGGTGGTGCCGAAAATTTGAATTTGAAACGCAAAAAGCAGGCAGAATTTTTGATTTCAAGTGATTTGAGTCCAGAATTTTTAAAAGGTTTTGTTTGTTCTACTGAAAAAACCAAAAGCAAGTTAATCGAAATGGGTATTGAAGCCGAAAAAATATTTGTAAATAAAAACTGTTACTATTAACGCTATGATACATTATATAAAAGGAGACATATTCCAAAGTAAAGCAGAAGCATTGGTAAACACGGTAAACACTGTTGGTGTGATGGGTAAAGGTATTGCTCTTCAATTTAAAAAAGCTTTCCCTAACAATTTTAAGGTTTATACAGATGCCTATAAAAACAATGCATTAAGGATTGGGAAAATGTTAGTTGTAAAGGACTCCAACATAACTTCTGGCGAAAAATATATAATTAATTTCCCCACTAAAATGGACTGGAGAAAACCTTCTGAATATAGTTATATTGAAGAAGGCTTGGATAATCTTATCCAGACATTGGAAGCATATAAAATAAAAAGTGTGGCAATTCCGCCATTGGGTGCTGGCAATGGCGGTCTTGAATGGGAAAGAGTAAAAAGAATAATCGAAGATAAACTACGAGGACTGGATATTGAAATTCAAGTATATGAACCATCAACGCAGATTAAGGAAAAATTAAAAAAGGAGCGTGTAAAACTTACGGACGCAAGAGCTCTGTTACTATATGTTCTTTACGATATGGTTAAACAAGGAGAATATGTTTCAGAATTTTCAAGTGAGAAGATTTGTTATTTTCTTCAGCGCTTTGGTGCAAAAAAATATTTCAAATTAGACTATGAGCCAAAATTCTATGGTCCCTATTCTGGTAAAGTGCGATTTCTGCTAAATGCCTTAAACGGAAGTTACATAATGGGATACAGTGATATGAATAAAAAACCTTTTGAGCCATTAACACTAGTGGCAGATGGTTATAATGAGGTGCAGGAGTATATTGACAAAAAACCAGAGTTAAAAAAGATTGCCTTAAACACTATTACCTTTCTAAACGGATTTTATTCAGATTTTGGTTTGGAATTATTGTCATCGATAGATTATATTTCGTTAAAACAAGATTCTTTGGACAAAAAAGTAATTTCAGCTAAACTGGAAGAATGGAGTAATAGAAAGAGAAGTATGCTTTCAAACGAAAAGTATATGGATATTTCCCTCAACCATTTACAGAACGTACAATTCGCATAGTAAATGAAATTAACTTTTGAATCTGATTTACAATTTCAGCAAGATGCCATTAATTCTATCACAAATTTATTTGAAGGACAGCCTTTAGAAGATGCCGTTCAAGAATTTGATTTAGCCGAAAAGGGTGTGTTAAGCCTTATCAATGGTGTGGGCAATAATCTAATTTTGTCTGAAGAACAAATTCTTACCAACCTACAGAATATCCAAGAAACCAACGAGATTTCGCCATCCGCTAAATTAGATGGAATGAATTTTTCTATAGAAATGGAAACAGGAACTGGTAAAACCTATGTCTATTTAAGAACCATCTACGAACTAAATTCACTTTATAACTTTAAGAAATTCGTAATAGTTGTGCCATCTGTGGCGATTCGTGAAGGAGTGCTAAAAAATCTAGAAATCACGAATGAACATTTTCAAAATCTCTACGATAATGTGCCAGTTAATTTTCAGGTTTATGACAGTACGAAGGTTTCAGCATTACGAAGTTTTGCCACAAACAACACTATAGAGATTCTAGTCATAAATATTGATTCTTTTGCCAAGGATCAAAATATCATAAATCAGCAGCATTATAAAGCGAATGGTCGAAAGCCTATTGAGTTTATCCAATCTACAAATCCCTTTGTAATTATAGATGAACCGCAAAATATGGAAACAGAAAAACGTACGGCTGCAATCAAAAACTTAAACGCAGTTTGCACCTTACGTTATTCTGCTACTCACAGAAACAAATATAATCTTACATATAGCTTAAACCCTGTTAAGGCTTATGATTTGGGGCTGGTTAAGCAAATTGAGGTAGATAGCATAATTGAAGAAAATGCGTTTAATGATGCCTACATTTCAGTAGATTCCATTACAGCAACCAAAACAAAAGTTACTGCCCAAGTCATCATCAATGTAAATGATAAAAGTGGGGTAAAAAAGAAGAAAGTAACCGTATCAGTTGGAAAAGATTTGTACGACCTTTCAAATGAACGGGAAATTTATTCAGACGGTTATCTGGTAGAAGAAATTGATGCAGCCAATGGATGCATATCTTTATCGAACGGAAATATATTGTACAAGGGAGATAGTCAGGGTGGTTTAACGGACGAACTGATGAAATTTCAAATCCGTAAAACCGTCGAAGAACATTTAAAAAAGCAGAAACGTCTAAATAAATTGGGCATTAAGGTTCTGTCTTTGTTCTTTATTGATAGGGTTGCAAATTATCGTAGTTATGATGCTGATGGCAATGCAATACAGGGAAAATTTTCACTATGGTTTGAAGAAATATATAATGAATACATAGCAAAATCAGCATTTCAAGGCTTGAATCCGTTCCCAGTTTCAGATGTCCATAATGGCTATTTTTCACAGGATAAAAAAGGAAAAGTAAAAGACACCTCCGGAGAGACTAAAGCTGATGATGACACATACAGTTTAATTATGAAGGATAAGGAAAAACTCCTCAATCTTGAAAATCCATTGCAATTCATTTTTTCACATTCCGCTTTGCGCGAAGGATGGGATAATCCAAATGTGTTTCAAATCTGCACCTTGAATGAAACAAAATCTGAAGTAAAAAAACGGCAAGAAATAGGTAGAGGATTACGATTGGCAGTAGATAAAAATGGAAAACGTATTTATGACCAGAATATTAACCGACTTACAGTTATAGCCAATGAATCTTATGATGATTTTGCCAAAACATTACAAAAAGAAATAGAAGAAGATTGCGGTGTAACGTTTAAGGGCAGAATAAAAAATAAGCGAGAACGAACACCAATAAAATACCGAAAAGGATTTAATGTTGACCCAAAATTTTTGGAGATATGGGAACAGCTTAAAAATAAAACAACCTATCGCGTTGATTATAAAACTTCCGATTTAATTACGCTTGCAGCAAAAGCGATTAAGGATTTACCGGAAATTAAAGCTCCTTCCATTCGTTCCACAAAAGTGAAACTGAATATGACTGATGAAGGACTTGAAACAAGCTATGCAGGAGACAAGGTTGAAATGTACGATAGTTATTCGTGGCCAATACCAGATATTTTGGGATATATCCAAAATAAAACGGAACTGACACGTTCCACTTTACAAGCCATATTAAGTGAATCGAGCAGAATTTGTGACATTCTAGT
>JBDSFP010000113.1:0-10207 GCA_039919415.1 Aquaticitalea sp.
TTAAGCTTTCTGGTTTAAAATTTTGGATAATTTCCTTTTTTCCGATTGGGAGTCGGTCTGCATATTTGGAACCATAGAGCACTTTTGGGAGATATTTTTGTTCCATGCGTTCATCAGCGCCCTTTCCAAGGCGATATTCTTCTAGTACAACGCCACGTTCACTAGTGATGTCACTATCGGTCAATAAGGCGTTGTGCGCCCAATCATCAATAATCTGAAAGCCTTTTTCGAGTTTTTCAGGATCATCACTCGGGATTGGCAAAATATAGACAGTTTCATCAAAACCTGTATAGGCATTCAAGTCTGCGCCGAATTTAACACCGATACTTTGAAGATAATCGATCAATTCATTTTTCTCGAAGTTCTTGGAGCCATTGAAATTCATGTGCTCCATAAAGTGTGCAAGACCTTGCTGATCGTCATCTTCGAGAATCGAGCCAGCGTTGACTACCAATCGCAGTTCTACTTTGTTTTCCGGTTTGCCATTATTTTGAATGTAATACGTGACACCATTGGACAATTTGCCTATTTTGACCTCTGGGTTGAATGGGATGTTCTGGCTGCTAGTTTCAACTGCAACCGCATGTGCATTTTCTGTTTCCTGGCTAAAGCCACTGTTTGTGAAGAACATTAGTGAAAGTGAAAGCACCAATGCTGAATTTAAGGGATTTGACATTTGTTCTGGATTTTAAACTAGAAGGATTGTTTTGCTAAAAATAAGCAAAGCACTAACTTTAAAAAAGAAAAATGTAATATTTTTCCTTAAATTTTTAAATCTCTAGCAAGATTATCGCATTATAAAAATCAATTACAAGGCCCTTTCTTCCAGGGTGTGGTGGCTTGATAGTTGATTTTTGTGGTATCTTTAAAAGTGGTGCCATCATCATTTAAATCTCCAAAACCTTCAATAATTTGGTCTTTTTCCACTTTAAAAGCGACATCCCTGATGCTTTCAACGCCTTCAGACATATACGTGTATTTTCCAAACAATTTATCGCCTGTCAACACACCATCAAAAGTGCCTTCGTTTTTATCTTTTTCGGCGTAGGCATAATTGAGTTTACCCTTCACAGAAGTGCCATCGATTTCAGTTATTTCAAATCTGACCAAATCACCTTTTTCATTGTATACGTAACAACCAACTTCCAAAGTAGGTTCTTTTTTGGTGTCCATCATTGAGTCATCCTTGACATCCGTCATGGGTTCTTCAGTTTCTTTTTTCTCGTTATTTTTACAACTCGTTAGGCTTATCAATAAAAAAGTAATTAACATTAATTGTTTCATTGTCTATGATTTAAGAGTGATATTAAAGTTTATGAAAACGCATCACCGGAACATCATCAACCATTAGGTTGAGTTTACCATCGCCATCGACGCTGTATCGGTTGATTTTTGTCATGATTTTCAGGAATGTCGGTTCGCCATCGCCACAATACATCAATGTTGAGGGTCCGGGATCGCTAAAGGATATTTCGTCGCCGTTTTTTGTAAAGGTTGCAGAATAACCATTACAGCCTGCGTTGCCTCGTACCATATTGCCAAGGGAATCAAAGGTAAGTTCGGGTTTTTTATTTGGGAATAAATCTTCGACATTTGTATTTATGCCAGAAACGTATTCCAACTGCCAAGTTTTGTCATAGAGAATGTTGCTGTCTTTTTGAATTGGAAAGCTTTCGGTGTTTTTGGTACTTCCGCAGTTGAAAACCAAGAAAATAAATAAAAACGGAAAAATGCAATAAAGATGTTTCATTCGATTGTTGATTAAAAATGACAATAAAAGATATGACTCTTTCAAATTGGAATGGAGTTCAATCACAACATTCTTTTTTGATTAAATAAAAGTAAGTAAAACTTTCCTATTTATCAATGGAATAAGCCACATTTGTAACCCATTTCATATTCAAACTATTTTGAGTCTAAAATGAAATTCCTTTTTATTGAGAAGATTAGAAGTCTTTTAATTTAAATACGCTACCATAATTTTATATGTTATGTGGGGTATTCATTATGATTATCACTGGTAAATGGTCAATGATGGCGATTTTCAGAATCCAAAATCAAGAAAGACCATAAAAATTGGAATAAAAAACATTAATTTTCAAGTTCTAAAATCCATAAGTCGTTGCTTGTGGGTTTTTTTATTTTCTGAAAAAAAGGAACAAGCTCTATTCCTACAATTCTATATTTTAAGTGAGAGATTTTGTTGTGTAAATAATGAAAGCCCTCTTTTTTTCGAATGATTTACCAAGTAAAATTCCCTATTATGAGCTCTGAATCTCCACCATCACTATCGGTTACCAATACCAGCTTTAACTCTTTGGGACCGATGACTTTTATCACTTCTACCGATTCCACTTTGATGGTAATGGGCTGCGAATTTGTTTCAATTTGGATACATTGAGGTTGGTAACCGTCCTTTAAATTCTCAAGGTTAATGATACCTATATTACTTCCAAGGATTTCGCCATCATCGTCGGTGTTGGGCGTATTTTCGAGAGAAGCGGTAAACGCCAATTGGTTATAACCCTCAATGGCGAGGCTCCAGAAAATTTTGCTGAAATTCCGTTTATCAGTGGCAGGATGATCTGATATATTTTGGGAAGTGGCACGTCATTCTGACCTTCCAAAAAACCTAATATTTCAGGTAAATGATAAATCATTAACAGATTGTGTTCGCGATTAAAAAGATAAAGCAAATTATCCAAGGTTGCCGCTGCTTCTATATTCAGGCTTTCCGCGTCAAGAAGGGATGACTTACGAAGACTGCTATACAAAAAACCTAAATCATAAACTTTGGAGAGAATCTTATCCTTAAATCGGACTTTGGCGAGAACATCACGTTCTGGTGATTTAGATCCAGAACCAAAAAATAAGCAGCTCCATCTCTTCATCAATTTTAACATTCTTCATGGCTTCAAAATCGGGTTTTAAGGCTTTTGGAGGACTATTGTCTTTTACATTTTCAAGGAGTAAGTGTTTGTCAATGACTTCAAAAAGTTCGTTAAGCTGATATAACCAAGGAGAATTATCTCCAATCACATACAATTCGTTTCCAATTTGCTCAATTCCGGAAGCTGAAGGAATACCTCTTAATATTTGCCGATGTTGAAGGTTGAATTTCATAGCCTTTTGATTATAGCAGACAGTTATAAAAATCATTAAATTACATACCAAAAATAGATCAATCATTTGTTAGGGCATTTGATTCAGTTTAGATAAAAATAACACATTAGATATTAAAGAGTATTTTCCTTATACCTTTCTTTAGGGATTCATTTTATTCACGCCACTAATGGACGTCAATAATAACTTTAACATTTCAGAAGGTTTAAAATCCAAGTCTTTAAGATTCGAAATTAAACGTTCCAATGCCAAAAAGGTAATGAACGATTGCAAGACAGCTCTGTCCATTAAAGGGCTAGCATAGAGGCTGTGTTCTTGAAAGGTATATAGATTAAAAATCAGTAAATACAAAAAATAGGAAAAGTAAATGATGAATTTAATAGTATGCTCCGATAAAAAATACTCGGTTAATCGTTTGAATTCAAAACGCTTTGAAATATGCGTACTGTAGAGCCAAAGTGGCGAAAATCGATACGTCAAATGTTTTATTTGTCTATTCATCAACGTCGCTGTAATAACACTGAAAGTTACAACAAGGTAAATATGAGTGGTGATCTTCAAATCCAAAAAGCCAGTATATCTATCGAGCCTATAAAATAAAATTGGAAGTATAGACGAGAAAAACAAATACACAAACAGATGAATTTGCAAAACAAAATAAGGCACAGCAACTGACAAAAATCCGACAAAAAGCGTAAAAGGAAGAACTAAAATCCGATGTGCCTGCACAAGCATATTGTTTTTGCTGCGTTTTGAAATAATGAATAATGCAGTACAAAGTAAAATATAGGCCAAGATGTACCACACACCAAAATTGATAGCCAAAAGGGTATCGACCAGATAAATAATACCTAATGCAATCACCAAAATAATAAGGCCTGACGTCACAATTAAAATCAATGAGAAGAGTTCTTTGTTGAGGTGTTTCATAAGAATTATATATGGCTTGGAACAATCGCTTTATACCTGCAAATGTATAAGAAAAACAGTCAAAATTCGAAAGTGATTTTTGAGCGTTTTAAAAGCGTTTATTAATATTTCTTCTCTATTTATACAGGTTCCTTGTGATTCGAAGTACTCTTATTGTACCAATACGCAGACTTTGATTTTTCTAGCCAAAGCTGCACTATGGTGGTGTCAATTTCTAATGATTTCTTTAAACCTTTCTATCTGTCGCTGGTGTCTAAATAGATGTACGATGGCGTGTTCCATAAGTTGTTCTATATCATAAAGTTGTCCTCAAGAAGTCAACATCTTTTGGTCATTAGTAAAGAATTCCAAATCCTCGTCATAAATTGTTTCAAAGGTATCTTGAGTGAATTTTAAGACAGTCTCCTAATCCTTTAAATACTCCTCAACCGTTTCACGTTGGATGCGTTCCGGTCGTTGTACGCGTGGGTCTTTTATGTTTTGGATGTACACATTATAGGCAATTCCTGAACGGATAACATGTGCCAAAATGGTCTGGATGGAGTGGCAGTCGGGATTATCGCTTTGAGCATCCAGGATATAGCAAAGCTCATCTGGTTTTAAATCCTCAATACAGCGTTGGAGTGCCTGCACGGCATTTTTATAAATGTCCAATAAGGCTTGGACAGCGTTTTGTTTTTTGGGTTCAGATTTTTGCATTTATCAAGATTGTTTATTGGATTTTAATAAATTCATCAAATGCCTGGTTATAATAAATTGTTATTTCGTCTCCTTCGGAAATAGCGGAATTAGCTCCAAAAGTCTGTACCAGGTTTGTGAAATCCCGATTAATAATCTCGGCATTTGGAATGCTGCCGTGGTTGAAAAAGCTGCCGACATCGCTTAAGCAAATCGCATCGTGTTCATCAGTCCATGGGAATTGAAGTGTGGCGAGTACTTCTGGTAAGTTTTCATTAACGTGAATCAAAGCCATGTGACATTCTGCAATGACTTCACCTTGTTCGATGTTTCGCTTTGCGAAAACACCTTTGCCATGCAATTTGGAATTATTTACTTCAACTATTTCTGTCATTATTTTTGTTGGTTTTGATAGGAAATTTGTTTTGGCGCTTTCTTTTCAGTTGAATAAAGATGTCATGTTTCCTTAATCCACCAAAATCTCCAAAATCTGAATTGCAGCATCACTGATTTTAGTTCCAGGGCCGAAAACGGCAACAACACCAGCATCAAACAGGTATTGGTAATCCTGTTTTGGAATCACACCACCAACGATGACCATAATATCGTCCCGTCCGTATTTTTTAAGCTCTTCGATTACTTGTGGTACCAAGGTTTTATGTCCAGCAGCCAATGAAGATACACCTAAAATATGCACATCATTCTCAACAGCTTGCTTGGCCGCTTCTTTGGGTGTTTGGAACAGTGGTCCAATGTCCACGTCAAAACCGACGTCTGCATAGCCGGTAGCGACTACTTTAGCGCCTCTGTCGTGACCATCCTGTCCCATTTTTGCAATCATGATGCGTGGACGACGGCCTTCCTGCTCGGCAAATTTATCTGCCAAATCTCTCGCTTTTTGAAAAGATGCATCGTCTTTGATTTCTTTACTGTACACGCCTGAAAAGGATTTAATCTGTGCTTTATAACGTCCGAAGCCAACTTCGAGCGCATCACTTATTTCGCCTAGTGTCGCTCGTTCCCGTGCGGCTTCAACAGCCAAAGCTAATAAATTCCCACGAAGGCGGGAATCTCGTGAATCAGACTTGGAATCATTATCAGACTTTACATCTTCATCAGAGTTACGATTCGAATTTATGAAATCTTTGGCAACTTCCGTTAATTTTGATAAAGCCTCATTAACTTTTTCAGAATCGCGTGCAGCTCTAATGCGATTCAGGCGTTCAATCTGAGAATTTCTAACCGTCTGGTTATCTACCTCTAGTGTGGAAATTGGATCTTCATGCTCCAATTTATATTTATTGACACCGACGATGATATCCTGTCCAGAATCAATTCGAGCCTGTTTGCGCGCTGCCGCTTCCTCAATCCGCAGTTTAGGAATACCAGCTTCTATGGCTTTGGTCATGCCGCCCAATTCCTCTATTTCCTGTATGAGTTCCCATGCTTTTTGTGCGATGTCATGGGTCAATTTTTCCACATAAAAGCTACCAGCCCAAGGGTCAACGGTTTTTGTGATGTTGGTTTCTTCCTGCAAATAGATTTGCGTGTTCCGAGCGATTCGAGCTGAAAAGTCGGTTGGTAAGGCAATCGCCTCATCCAAGGCATTGGTGTGTAAGCTCTGTGTGCCACCAAATGCTGCTGCGGCTGCTTCAATGGTGGTTCGCGCCACATTATTGAACGGGTCTTGTTCTGTTAAGCTCCACCCACTTGTTTGGCAATGAGTTCTTAAAGACAGTGATTTATCATCCTTTGGATTAAACTGTTTTACCAATTTTGCCCATAACATTCTAGCAGCACGCATCTTGGCGATTTCCATAAAATGGTTCATGCCAATCCCCCAGAAAAATGAAAGGCGCGGCGCAAAAGTATCAATGTCCATACCTGCGTCAAGACCTTTTCTAATATATTCCAACCCATCTGCCAACGTATAAGCCAACTCTATATCGCACGTGGCTCCAGCTTCCTGCATGTGATAACCCGAAATACTGATACTGTTGAATTTCGGCATGTATCGGCTTGTGTACTCAAAAATATCAGAGATGATTTTCATGGATGGTGTAGGAGGGTAGATGTAGGTATTCCGCACCATAAACTCCTTGAGAATATCATTCTGAATTGTGCCTTCCAAGTCATTCAGTTTCACGCCTTGTTCTTCGGCCGCGACAATATAGAATGCCATAATGGGCAATACAGCTCCATTCATAGTCATGGACACGCTCATTTCATCCAATGGAATTTGGTCAAATAGCAGTTTCATGTCCTCTACACTATCAATCGCTACGCCTGCCTTACCAACGTCACCAACTACGCGTTCGTGGTCGGAATCATAGCCTCGATGCGTTGCCAAATCAAAGGCAACTGACAAGCCTTTTTGTCCAGCAGCTAGATTGCGTCTATAAAAAGCATTGCTATCTTCAGCAGTGGAAAAACCAGCATATTGACGAATCGTCCATGGTCGTCGAACATACATGGTGGAATAAGGACCACGCAAATTCGGGGCAATGCCGGCGATAAAGTTGAGGTGTTCTATGTTTTTAAGGTCTAATTTGGAATAGGTTGATTTGATTTCTATGTCTTCGGAGGTTTGAAAAGTTTGAGGTTTGAGGTTTGAGTTTGCGGATTCATCATTCATCAGACGTCTAACTTCATATTTCGGGCTTCTATTAACTGTAATATTTTGGAGGTTTTTTCTTGGCATTGCTTTAGGTTCTTAAAAAATATTGAGGTCACTATCTTTTGAGGAATGACAATTCAACTTAATTATAACTGTATTCTCATTTAAGTGTATCAAATACGGAAAAGTTTTGAGCATTTGGATTCTTACATCATCATATTGTATCTGAAATAATAATGGATTTTTCTTCAAAATCGAAACACTATCCTTAAAAGACTTCAAAAATCTATCTTTCAATTTTGGATTTATGTTTCTGTAATAGATTAAAGCATTCGTAAAATCAGACTTTGCTTCATCAAGAATAATAACTTATAGCTCACTGTCTAATTCCTTTAAAAAATCATCAATATTTGTTACACTTTTAGGATTTTTTAAATAATTGTCTGTACGTTCTCTCACTTTGTCAATTTGCCATTTCGTAATCACATAATTATTTTGGTTCGTGGGAAAGATAATTACTTCCACTTCATTGGCGTCAAAATCATCAGGAAGAGAAACGGTAATGCTGTGATTCTTGACTTTAACAATCTGTCTAATTGCTTCCATATAATTTTAATTTTCTGTTATTTATTTAAACCGAATTTGTAATGTGCTCCTTTTTCCCCTAATTTAATCAATTATTCATGATTTTTTTTCTTCTGCCAAGGAAATCTGCCTTCCAGCTCGACTTGAAGTGACATGCTCAAAAAGGTACGGATAATGACAATAATTGCAAGAATGCTAACACTTCGCAACGTGGGGTCCGTAACGACCGTGGCCATAATATCTGCCGCAATGAGGATTTCCAATCCCAACAGGATGGACTTTCCCAGCGTCTGTCGGAATTTTACATAGGGAGTTTCCTCCTTATTGCTTAATGTTTTGAAAAATATAAAAAAAGAATACAAAGCACCGCAAAATATTGTCAGTACTCCTATGGCTTCCATTATTTTGGCGATGTAGTCGATATAGAATGTAAAATGTTCCATTATTTTGAATTTATTCTGTCTTTAGACGTTCCTGCTCCATCTTTTCTCCCAAACGTCTTTCAATAATCGGCTCGAGCAAGGTTTTGACTGGGTTTGTCTTTACAAAAGGATACAATTCCATATCCGCTTTCATTTTGTCCTCCTTGTTGGGATATTTATTGGTTCCCAACAAAACCGTTTCGCCTTTTTTGAACTGTTCTTGTTCCTTGGCCGCACTTTCCTTGATTTTCTTTTGAATGATGCCTTCTTTCAATTGATGCAAAAAACCACCATTTGCTTCGATATCTTTAAACAATATCAAGGCTTTTTCTGCTAGCTGAGCCGTAAGATTTTCAATATAATAAGCGCCATCAGGAGGATTATTGACTATGTCAAAATAGCTTTCGTGTTTCAAGATTAACAATTGATTTCGAGAGATGCGTTCGCCAAATTCGTTGTCCTTGTGGTAAATGGAGTCGTAGGGCAAATTGCAAATTGTGTTGGCGCCACCCAAAATGGCACTCATACATTCGGTGGTGGTGCGCAGCAAATTGGTGTTGTAATCGTAGAGTGTTTTGTTGCGTTTGGTTGTTGTAGCAAAGACTTGGCATTCCGTATTAAAACCATATTCCGCAGCCAAAGCAGCCCAAAGTTGTCTTAAGGCTCGTAGTTTGGCGATTTCGAAAAAGTAATTCGTTCCTATTGAGACGTTAAAGGTGACTTTAAAAGATTGCTTCGCTTCGCTCGCAATGACCTTTCCACACAGCTCAGGGCTCGATTCTAAATGGTTGAGATATTCATTGGCATGGGCTAGAGCATACGCCAATTGTTGAACCATGGTCGCGCCAGCATTCTGGTAGAGAGACACATTTACACTTAACGCATTGGAATCATTGACAACGTGTTCAAATTGGGCGTGGTCGTCCCTGAGATTTGTAAACCAATTCCCAGACTTTGCAAGGTGACCAATAATATCGGTTTGAAGATGAATGTTTTCCTTGGAAGGAAAGAAATTGAACTGTCGTACAAATTCGGAAGACAAAAATTGGCATTCGAAATAAATTGTCACTTCAGAAAGATTGATATTTACCAATAAATCTTTAATAACAATGTTTTCAGTTGGAAGAATGAAATTGATGCTTTCGGCACCGCGCTCAATGGCATCCACCGCTTTTTTATTGGACATTTCAACATTGGCAACAAAAATGGATTGGCAAATCTTCCATTCGGTGGCTTTGGTGTTTGAAATGGGTGGAAGCGATTCAAACTCGTCGGCATGGTAAAAAGGTTTGACGTTGATGCCTTCGTTGGTCTTCCAAATGAGTGTGTCGTTGTAATCTGCACCCTTTAAATCAAACTGGATAAGTTGTTTCCATTGCTTTGAGGACACTTCAGGAAAGTCGCTAAACAAGGGTTTATTCATCTTCTTGTTGTTTCTTTAGACTATCTTCATATTCGATAATATAGATATCCTCTTTCGCCTTCTTCATATAATATTTTTCGCGTGCCAACTTTTCAAGACCTTCGTCCGTACTCAATTCCTTTATTTTCTTTTTGTCTTTTTCCATTTCCTTTAGATAGTATTTCTTTTCATTTTCCAAGGCGTTGATCTCATTGTTCAACTCACGATGGATGAGCCAGGAATTGGCATCAAAAAAAAGCATCCAAATCACAAACACAGTAAGAATAAGAACATAGATGTTCTTGAAATGTCTGAGATATTTAGAGTTCATGTTCAAGTTATACCAAACGTTGGTTAATGATGGTTCTTACAATATCAATAGCAACAGTGTTGTATTTATTGTTCGGGATGATGATGTCGGCAAATTCCTTGGTAGGCTCGATGAATTGT
>JBDSFP010000150.1:0-6709 GCA_039919415.1 Aquaticitalea sp.
GTCACCAAATCCTGGTGCTTTTACAGCAGCGATTTTCAAACCTCCACGTAATTTATTGACCACTAAAGTTGCCAAAGCTTGACCTTCTACATCTTCGGCGATAATCAATAATGGACGACCAGATTGAGCGACAGGTTCCAAGATTGGAAGGATTTCCTGTAAATTGGAAATTTTTTTGTCAAACAATAAAACGTATGGATTTTCCAGATCAGCAATCATTTTGTCAGCATCAGTTACGAAATAAGGCGATAGATAGCCTCTGTCAAACTGCATTCCTTCTACAATGTCAACGTAGGTGTCTGTACCTTTGGCTTCTTCGACTGTAATGACGCCTTCTTTTCCAACTTTGCCAAAAGCTTTTGCAATCAGATCTCCAATTGTGTCATCATTGTTGGCAGAAATGGAAGCAACCTGCTTTATCATCTCTGATGAATTACCAACCTTTTTTGATTGTTTTTCGAGGTCTTTGACAATAGCGTCTACGGCTTTATCGATGCCACGTTTTAAATCCATTGGATTGGCACCTGCTGCCACATTTTTCAAACCTTCCTTAACAATGGCTTGTGCCAAAACGGTTGCAGTAGTCGTTCCATCTCCTGCCAAATCACTGGTTTTTGAAGCAACCTCCTTCACCATTTGTGCTCCCATATTTTCTAGAGGATCCGCCAATTCTATGTCTTTTGCAACTGTTACACCATCTTTTGTCACTTGTGGTGCACCAAATGATTTACCAATAATCACATTACGACCTTTTGGTCCCAAGGTGACTTTTACTGCATTTGCCAATGCGTCCACACCTCGTCTTAATCCGTCGCGTGCTTCAATATCAAATTTTATATCTTTTGCCATCGTTATAATTTTAAATTTAGCGTTTCCACGAAAGTGGAAATCTATTTGTTATTAGTATTATGTTTTGAAAATAAATTCATGAGATTCCAGCCTTCGCAGGAATAAGGTTAGATGATCGCCAGAACATCACTCTCACGCATAATCAAATAATCCTTGCCTTCAAGTTTTAGTTCGGTTCCAGCGTATTTTCCGTAGAGTACAGTTTCTCCAACTTTAACTGTCATTGGATTTTTTTTTGTGCCTTTCCCAACGGCGACGATTTTGCCTTTTTGTGGTTTTTCTTTGGCATTGTCTGGAATAATGATTCCAGAAGCGGTTTTTGTTTCAGCCTCCGTTGGTTCAATAAGAACTCTGTCTGCCAATGGTTTAATGTTTAAGCCCATATTTATATGATTTTATTAATTAAAAAAGTTTGTTCAATGCTATTGGGATGTTCGAAAACTATGCCAAGAGATGCGCCCTGACAAAGTTTCAGGCACAAAAAAAAGCCAACTGTAATTGTTGGCATTTTTTTAAATTATATCCTTTTGATTTAACTTATTTTGTAGTGTCAATTGGAGTTGTTGCATCTTTTGTGGCTGGCATTGCGGCAGGAGTTGGAACTGATTTTGTGGTCTCACTTGCATCCAAGGCTTTTGATTCCGCATTGCCATTATGGTCAATTGCCACATTGGACAGTAAAATCAAGGCCAATAAAAGTGTCGCCAACGCCCAGGTACTCTTATCCAAGAAGTCGGTCGTTTTTTTAACACCACCCAATTGTTGCGATCCTCCACCGCCAAAAGAGGATGACAATCCGCCTCCTTTAGGATTTTGAACCATAACAACCACCACTAGCAAAAATGCCACAATGATTATCAGAATTAAAAAAATTGTAAACGTATTCATTGATTTATAGATTATTTTTTTCTTGTAATTGTTTTACCGCTTTAATTTGGTCTGCAAAGAAACCACTTTTTTCTGGATATTTCAAACTTAAAATTTTATAAGATTGAATTGCTTTATCGTAATTATTTTGCTCCAAATATATTCGTGCCAAAGTTTCTGTCATTAAGCCGTCATGCTGCACTACTTGTGCTTTTGCGATATTGTGAATTGGCTGTTCTTTATTTGGGATTATTTTAGGATTGGTTACCAAAAACTTGTCTATCAATTCAAATTTTTTGACAGCTGGAGATTCGCTTTCTGCTTTTCCTGTAGGTTTTTCTTCTTTAACTTCTCTGATGATAGGTTTAAAACTCGTGATTTTTAACCATTCCGAAAATGAATGCGTTTCTGATTTTCCAAACTCCAGAGGTTTACCAATCTGGAGAATCTCTTCTGGTTGTGTTATTTCTGTTTCCTGTTTAAGACTTGTACTTTGAGACTCACTTTCTATTTTAAAATTGGCAATAGTGCCGACTGTGATGCGTTGTTCAAATAAATGTGGATCAAGAACCCTTTCGGTAGATTTGATTTGTTCTTTTAAAGCATCATCAATCTGTACGCTTTTATGGACGGAAATATCATCAACGTCATGGACGAAAATATCCTTTAGCTGATCGGAATTTTGCTTGATATGTTGGGATATTTCATTTTGATTGAAAACTTCAGAAGTAATATAGTCAAACAAGATGCTGCGATCTGTGGTGTAGGCAGCAGTTATTTTCAGTTCCTGATTGTATTTAAAACTGTCCTTGTTCTTAAGTCCTTTTAAATATAGAGCTCTTGCGGGCTGAAAATATGGATACTCTGCAATTACCGAACTGATGGCGTTGGTCTGTTCCGCAGTGATGTGCTGTGGATGTTGAAGTAGATATGTGAATTCCTGTTTGTTCAACATTAAAAATTAAAGGTTCAAAATTCAAAATTCAGTTGCTGTTTTGAACTAAACGACAAATAACTAAACAACCACAATATTACCATTTCGCCAAGGTTTCATTAAAAATATCCTGTGTGATTCTTTCGAAAATTTCACCAATCGCCGTGTCTTTTTGGCTGCCTACCAATTGTGCATTTCCTGCATAATCATAAAAAAACGTAAATCGTTTTTCCAAGTCGGCTTCTTCGTCATTTTTGTCAAAAAACCGGAGATTAACTGTTATAGTCAATCTGTTTTGTGCTGCTTTATTATCAGCTGTGGCAGTGGTAGGAGAAATTCGGTATTCTGTAATTTCGCCTTCATAAGTCAAATCGCCTCCTGATTTTACAAGATCCAGACTGGTCTGGTTGAGGATAAGGTCTTGTAAAGCCTGGGTAAAATCACGTTCCAAACCTGGTTCGATCAAAGGTGCATTATTTTGAAAATAGTTGACTTGAAAGGTTTTAGCTGTCAATTTTTGAACTCCAGTAAATGAATAGGATCCGCAACCAAAAAGGATGATGGAAAATGTAATTAAAATTAAAAATTTGAAATACTTCACAGATATATTTTTAATTGATAACGAAAGTTTACAGATCAAATTGCTTTATTTTTCGGTATAAGGTTCGTTCGCTGATGCCCAATTCCGCCGATGCCAATTTGCGTTTTCCGTGGTGGCGTTCCAACGATTTTTTGATTAGTTCGAGTTCCTTATCGTGTAAAGATAGAGTTTCTTCTTCTTCAATCTCTTCGGCAAAATAATATTTGTCTTTTGAGTTTTCAGAAGTATCATCCTCCTCTTTTTGGCGAATGTAATGATCGGTTTTTTCAGCTAAAGATAAAATTTCAGCCTCTTCCGTGGCTTCCTCATAATCCGTTTCGTCACCTTCACCATATATTTTCTGAATCAGGCCTTCGTTTTTCTTTTGAACATCCGTGGCATTGCCGTTTTTCATGAGTTCCATGGTCAACTTTTTGAGGTCGTTCAAATCGCCTTTCATATCAAAAAGGACTTTATAGAGGATTTCACGTTCACTGCTAAAATCACCTTCAGATTTAGATGTTTTGATAACTGCTGGCAAATTACTTCCGTGATTTGGTAGATAACTGAGCAAGGTAGCAGCGTTGATGGTCCTGTTTTGTTCCAAGACCGAAATTTGTTCTGCCGCATTCCGCAACTGGCGGATGTTTCCATTCCATCGATTCTGCAATAAAATTTCCACGGCATCATCTGTGAGTTTGATGGTTGGCATTTTGTATTTGATGGCAAAATCACTTGCAAATTTTCTAAAGAGCAAATGAATATCCTCCTTTCGTTCACGCAAGGGAGGAATATTGATATCGACTGTACTTAAACGATAATACAAATCTTCACGGAACTTCTCTTTTTTGATGGCCTCAAACATATCCACATTCGTTGCGGCAACAATCCGAACATTCGTCTTTTGCGCTTTACTGGAACCTACTTTGATGAATTCGCCATTTTCGAGCACACGGAGCAATCGCACTTGGGTTGTCAAAGGCAATTCGCCTACTTCATCAAGGAAAATAGTTCCACCATCGGCAACTTCAAAATAACCCTCGCGCGTTTGTGTAGCACCTGTGAATGACCCTTTTTCATGACCAAATAATTCACTGTCGATCGTTCCTTCTGGAATGGCGCCACAGTTTACTGCAATGTATTTGCCATGCTTTCTGTGGGATAACTGATGGATAATTTTTGGAATACTTTCTTTACCGACACCACTTTCGCCAGTCACCAACACAGAAATATCGGTAGGTGAAACCTGAATGGCTTTTTCAATGGCGCGATTGAGTTTTGGGTCATTCCCGATGATTCCAAATCGTTGTTTTATAGCTTGAATTGATTCCATATTTTCATTCCTGCAAAGGCAGTCCCGAAGCGTCGGGACCAATCTTTAATGTTATTAATTATTTTTCGAATAGCCAACAGCCTCACCGATCAATGTTGCTGTTGTACACTCTTTGATTTTCACATTGACGAATTCGCCAATTTTATAATGTTCTTTTGGAAAAACCACAACGGTACTTTGGGCATTGCGGCCGGACCAATCCCTATCTGATTTTTTCGATGATTTTTCGATCAACACTTCCACCGTTTTTCCGATGGATTGTTGCGTTCTGAAATGACTGTGTTGTTGTTGTAGATCGACAATTTCCTGTAATCGTCTTTTTTTGGTTACTTCTCGCACATCATCTTCCAATTTCCGTTCTGCCATGGTTCCCGGTCTCTCCGAATAGGCATACATATAACCAAAATTATACTTCACGCGGTTCATCAAGCTTATGGTTTCTTGATGGTCTTCTTCCGTTTCCGTTGGAAAACCAATAATCAAATCCTGGCTAATGGCGCATCCGGGAATTATCTCGAGAATATCATCTATCAATTTAAAATATTCTTCTCGCGTATGCTGTCGATTCATGGCTTTCAAAATACGATTACTACCACTTTGTACTGGCAAATGGATATAGTTGCAAATGTTGTCAAATCTTGCCATCGTTCTTACCACATCCAAAGTCATGTCCTGAGGATTGGAGGTTGAAAAGCGAATACGCATTTTCGGTTGCGCTGTGGCGCACCATTCCAACAGCTGTGAAAAATTGACAGAAGTCGCTTTTTGGATATCGCTGGCTTTAACGAAATCTTTTTTGAGTCCACCGCCATACCAAAGATAACTGTCCACATTTTGACCGAGTAATGTGATTTCCTTATAACCTTTGCTCCAAAGATTGTTCACCTCCTCAATGATGCTTTGAGGGTCACGACTTCGTTCACGTCCACGAGTAAAAGGGACTACGCAAAACGTGCACATATTATCACAGCCACGTGTAATGGACACAAACGCCGTCACTCCATTGGAATTTAAACGAACAGGGGAAATATCACCATAGGTTTCCTCTTTTGAAAGAATCACATTGATGGCATCACGGCCATCTTCGACTTCCTCCAAAAGATTCGGCAAATCCTTGTAAGCATCGGGACCGACCACCAAATCGACGATTTTCTCCTCTTCGAGAAATTTATTCTTCAAGCGTTCTGCCATACAGCCCAACACCCCAACTTTCATCTTAGGATTGATCTTTTTGACGGCATTGTATTTTTCCAACCGTTTGCGTACTGTCTGCTCGGCTTTGTCACGAATGGAGCAGGTGTTGACCAATACCAAATCGGCATCTTCGAGATTATTGGTCGTGTTGAAACCTTCTTTAGCCAAAATAGAAGCTACTATTTCGCTATCGCTAAAGTTCATGGCGCAGCCATAACTCTCGATATACAATTTTCGTGAATTCCCATCTTTTTGTTCAAATACAAGGCTTTTACCTTGCTTGGTTTCATCAATTATTTTCTCCATTTAAAAAAAATTACCTTCCACTCATTTTAGTCCGCAAAGATAGGATTATTTAAGGATTGTGACAAAGTGGCAGATGTTAATTTTGTTTGAAGAATTCAAATACAATTCGTTACTTTGAAAACCAACCAATTAAATATTTAAAATGACATTCAGGGAAATCAAATCTAAAATTGACATTGCAAGGGAGTTGGATTTTGGAATTATCTTTAATTTGTCCATAGAACTTTTCAAGAAAAGCTGGCTGCAAGGTTTCTTGATGCAACTTATCGCTGTGGTTATCTCATTGCCATTGATCATGCTGTTGTACGTTCCTTTAATTACTATGTTCATCTCGCAGTCTGAAAATGGTCATTTAGATCCAAATGCTTTTAGTTCCTTTTTCGCTGGATTGTCAATTCTGTATATAATTGTATTTATAATTGGAGTTCTAATAATAGGAGGGATTTCCGTAGGTTTATATGCGGGATTTTTTAGGATTTTAAAGGATATGGATCATAATCGAACTACCGCAACAGGACAGTTATTCTTTTTTTTCAAAAAGGCTTACCTCGGAAAAATTTTTCTATTGATGCTCACTACAATTGCCATCGCCATACCTTCCGCGCTGTTGTGTTACATTCCATTGATCTATGTTATTGTACCTATG
>JBDSFP010000154.1:0-3221 GCA_039919415.1 Aquaticitalea sp.
CATAGGGTTCAGGCTGCAAATAAAACTTATTGTCTTTTACAATTGCAGCGAAAAAATTTGATGCTTGTAATTCAACTGTTTTATACCCTATATAGGATATTTGCAAAACGGAACTATTGCTTATTTCGTTGGGATTAAATGTCAGGTCAAACTTTCCATTATCGTCGGATACGGTCCCTACGCTTTCGTTTACAAAACCGATGTTAACATACGGCAATGATGCTTTGGTTTCTTCATCATAAATGTATCCTGAAAGCGTTATTGTGTTCTGTGACAACAAAGTAGAAGAGTTTAAAAAACATAAAAATAAGATGATCCTGATTTTAATGGACATAAATAATTATTGTTGTCAAACAAAGATCTGGATATATCACTATAGGAAATAGTTGATGCCTTAATATTTTCAAAATCTTCTGAGTGTTCGTAATTCTCTATTTCAAGGTACAACTTTATTAGTTAGCTTCGATGTTCTTTCTTAAAGTGGGAATAGAGATAATGCTATTCCCACTTAATACATGTTTAGGTATCTCCTTTTTTTGCTCTTCTCTCGTTATGTAAAATATTTCCTTACTTTAATCAGGCACAAATTTTGCATATCTTTACCATTCAAACCACTTTTAAATGGCTTTAAAGTTTACAACCTATATCCTTATACTGTTCTTAACAACAGTGGTATTCGCACAAGTAGAAGAAACCAATCCACCCAATTATATAAAGACCATTATCTTTAAAGGCAGCCAACAGGAAAGCCAGTTGCCCATTTTGCGACTTGGCGAACCGTTGCGGTTGGAGTTTGATGCGCTCAATGGGAAGGAGCAAGATTTCTATTACGTCATCGAGCATTTTAATTTTGATTGGACACCGTCGCCTTTGGTCAAATCGGAATATTTGAAAGGTTTTGACAACCAACGCATTCGGGATTATGAAAATAGTTTCAATACCTATCAAATCTATTCGCATTATCGCTTGCAGATTCCCAACGAACAGACAGGTGGGATTCTGAAAACGGGCAACTATATCATTTCCATTTGGAGCGATAACGATGAAATGATGTTCTCGAGAAAATTCATGGTATACGAAGATGCCGTAACGGTTGGCGTCAGCATCAAACGCTCAAAGGATGTCAAGTTCATTGACGAAAAACAATCGGTTGATTTTGTGATTGCCAATAACAGTTTCAATTTTAATAATCCTTCCGAAACGGTCAAAACAGTGATCCTTCAAAACAACAACCTCAACACCGCCATTACCGATCTGAAACCACAATATATTCTTGGAAATGAATTGTCCTATAAATATATCACCGAATCGAGCTTCTGGGCAGGCAATGAATTTCTTTATTTTGAGACCAAGGACGTTCGTGCGGCGAGTGTGGGAATCCAATTTATTGATTTAAAGGATATTTACAACGAATATCTGTTTGTCAATGGCAGCAGAGCCTTTCAGCCTTATACTTATTTGCCGGACATCAATGGGAATTTTGTCATCACAGCGTTAGACAGGGATAACGTTTCCATAGAGGCCGACTATACGATGAACCATTTTGCCTTGCAATATTCCTTTTTGAAGGATGGACAGCACATGTACGTTTATGGAAATTTCAATAATTACGCTTTGGAGCAAGAAAATGAACTAATCTACAATCCAGAAACCGGCTTGTTGGAATGTGCCTTCCGGATGAAGCAAGGTTTTTATAATTACAAATATGTATTGGTTGAAAAAGATGGAACGCTCGACGAAGGCATCATCAGTGGTAATTTTTGGCAAACCGAAAACAATTACAAAGTGTTGGTTTACTATAAGGATTTGGGAGCCCGTTACGACCGTTTGATCGGTGTTGGCGAAGGGTCTTCGATCAACATTTCCAATTGAGATTTATTTTCTATCCATTCTCCACCAACAAAGGATTCTTTTCGTCGGATGATATGTGATTTCAGATATACACCTGATCAACGAAATGGCAGAATATCGTCTCAAAGAATAACGAGAAAAATTAATTAAAGATTTTCGCAAAACCCAAAAATTGGTTAAAGACATCCATTTTAACATGAAAATGTGTTAAAAATCGAAAAATCATACTATTAATGTTGGAAAGTCTCAAAAAAAAATTACATTTATCCAAATTCGCTAAATTCGCAATGGTACAACAAGTTACGAGCGGCATTAAAATTTCCGTTGAAACTACATTTGAAGGTACATTTTATAAAAATTATAAAGTGCATTTTGCATTTGGATATAAGGTTACCATAGAAAATCAAAGCAAGGATTCTGTTCAACTGAATTCCCGTCATTGGCGCATTCTGGATGCCTTGAACAACATCGAAATTATAGAAGGAGAAGGCGTGATCGGCAAAAAACCGGTTTTAAAACCAGGTGAATCCCACAGTTATACTTCGGGCTGTTTGTTGACCTCACCTTTTGGAGCTATGCAAGGCCATTACAATATGGTCAATTTTACCAACGCCAGTAAATTCCAGGTCTTTATTCCTTCCTTCAAATTGAGCGCTCCTTTTGCACTGAATTAACATACCTTTTTTTCCTCTTTATCCTCATCCAATAATAGTTTTCAAATCAATGTCTGTTTCGATTGAATAGCTCTTTCTTTTAAGATTGTTTTAGCATGAATTGAAACCTAAAGCAAACAATATTTTGTACCTTTGCCACTTCAAATTTGAATATATAAAAACCACAAAACCCATGGGAAAAGGATTTTTCAATGTACCATTCGCTATCAACGAACCTGTAAAATCATACGCTCCAGGTTCGCCTGAACGCGAAGCTGTGAAGGCGGAATATGCCAAGATGTATCGAAGTACTGTTGAGGTGCCATTATATATTAATGGGAAAAACGTCAAAACTAAAAAGACACGTACTATGTCGCCACCGCATGATCATAAACATGTGGTTGGAAGTTATCATTTGGCAGAAAAAAGTCACGTTGAGGAAGCAATTGCAACAGCCTTGGAAGCTAGAAAAACATGGTCGCAATTACCTTGGGAACAGCGTGCGGCCATTTTCCTAAAAGCTGCCGAACTGATTGCGGGACCATACAGGGCCAAAATTAACGCCGCCACCATGAGTGCCCAATCCAAAACCGTCCATCAAGCGGAAATTGATGCTGCTTGTGAATTGATAGATTTCCTACGTTTCAATGTTCAGTTTATGACGGAGATTTACAACGACCAACCAAAAAGTACAAGCGATGCCTGGAACCGAGTGGA
>JBDSFP010000172.1:0-5229 GCA_039919415.1 Aquaticitalea sp.
AATGGCTACAATTATCCCAACCGTTCCAAACCTATTTCCACATTTATGGCGCCAGGCTATTTGTTTATTGGTGGTGGAGTGGAATATGGAAAGAATCTCCAAAAATTCTCTACCTATTTTTCGCCATTGACCTTCAAATCGACCTTTGTACTTGATAAAGATTTATCCAACGCTGGATCATTTGGCGTTAGAAAAGCAGTTGTGGATAGTGAGGGGAATATCATTATGCAAGGCGAACGTGTCCGAACGGAGATCGGGATTTTACTGACCAATGAATTCGAAACTGAAGTTTTTGAAAACATCGCCATCAAAAGCAGAGAGAGTTTATATACGGATTATCTCAACAGTTTTGGCAATATCGATGTGGATTGGGAAGTGATGTTCAATTTTAAAGTGAATAAATACGTAAAAGCCTCTTTGGGTTCGCATTTAAGATACGATAACGATGTCAAAACGATTGTGCCAACTGAAATTGAAGATGAGTATGAAATGCAAGGAGCAAAAATTCAGTGGAAGCAAATACTTGGAATCGGCGTGGTTGTAGACTTTTAGGATTGAATAGCATATTGATTGATTTTTTTCGTTCTCTAGTAACTCTTTTTTGTGGACTTTAAAAGCAACTCCTGATCACTTCAATAAAATTCAATTTTACAAGCTCATCAGAATATTTTACGAACCATAATGATTTCATAGAGTTAAATTTTAAAATTATATCCAAATTTCTTCCGAATGTCAAACAAGTCTTTGTTCCTTATTCTCACACAGAGCGAAGCAAACGGTCTTGATTCTTTTAAAGAAATAATCGTATTTTTGCACCACAATCCAAAAACCTGAATGTTAGACAAATTAAACTTCGTAAAACAGCGATTTGATGAAATCAATGATTTAATCATCCAACCCAATATCATCAATGACCAAAAGCGTTACATCGCCCTTAACAAGGAATACAAGGAGCTGAAAGTTTTGGTAGATAAACGTGAGGAATATGCTCTGCTTTTAGAGAATCTAAAGGAAGCTGAAGACATCATCTATGAAGGGGGAGACGCCGAAATGGTGGAAATGGCAAAGATGCAATATGATGAAGCCAAGGAAGCCATTCCAACAATGGAAGAAAGCATCAAGTTTTTATTGATTCCAAAAAATCCGGAAGATTCCAAAAACGCCGTTGTCGAACTCCGAGCCGGAACAGGTGGCGACGAAGCCAGTATTTTTGCTGGGGATTTATACCGAATGTACACTAAATATTGCGAAAGCAAAGGTTGGAAAGTAGAGGTTGTGGATTTCAACGAAGGTACTTCTGGTGGATTTAAGGAAATGATTTTTGAGGTTATTGGAGACGATGTTTATGGTACCCTCAAATTTGAAGCTGGCGTTCATCGTGTGCAACGTGTTCCACAGACTGAAACACAAGGTCGTGTGCATACAAGTGCGGCAACCGTGATTGTTTTACCTGAAGCCGAAGAATTTGATTATGAATTGGATATGTCTGAAGTTAGAATCGAGCGCACCACCTCCACAGGTCCTGGTGGTCAAAGTGTGAACACAACCTATTCTGCTATCAAGTTGCATCACGAACCAACTGGATTGATCGTGAGTTGTCAAGACCAAAAGTCATCCCATAAAAATCTGGAAAAAGCTTTAAAGGTTTTACGTTCCCGTTTATACGAAAGGGAATTGGAAAAGAAATTGGCAGCAGATTCAGAAAAACGAAAAAGCATGGTCTCCACTGGCGACCGAAGTGCCAAGATTAGAACCTATAATTATTCCCAAGGACGCGTTACAGATCACAGAATCGGACTGACGCTTTACGATTTGGGCAATATCATGAATGGCGACATCCAGAAAATCCTTGACGAATTAATGCTCGCAGAAAACACGGAATTATTGAAAGCGAATACAGATGTGATTTAAGCTGGAATTTAGAAGCTAGAAGTCAGAAGCTGGAAGTTGGAAGCATGAAGCATGAAATTTTTAGGACGGAAGACCGATGACTGATGACCAACACATGGATTTGGATTTTAAGATATCAAATAATATTCGTATATGTGTTTCGTCACAGAAAGGTTCGTGGCAAATCAGTTGAATAAGAACACATCAGTTCCCTCATTCAGAGGATTAAGTAGGCAAAAATGACCACAAAACAACTCATAGCACAAATCAAAAAAAAGAAATCCTTTCTCTGCATCGGATTGGATGTGGATATGGACAAAATTCCAAAGCATTTATTGAATGACGAAGACCCAATTTTCGCATTTAATAAAGCGATTATCGATGCGACACATCATTTGGCTGTGGCTTATAAACCAAATACCGCCTTTTACGAAGCCCAAGGTTTAAAAGGCTGGAAAGCACTTGAAAAAACCATCATGTACCTCAATGTGATGCATCCCGAAATTTTTACGATTGCTGATGCCAAACGAGGCGATATTGGGAATACGAGCCGTATGTATGCGAAAGCTTTTTTGGAAGATTTGAATTTCGATAGTGTTACTGTCGCTCCTTATATGGGAAAGGATTCTGTCGAACCATTTTTGGCAGTAAAAAATAAACACACGATACTTTTGACCCTGACATCCAATGAAGGCGCATTCGATTTTCAAACAAAAAAAATCAATCGTAAATTTCTATATCAAGAAGTCATAACAACCGCCAAGTCTTGGAAAAATTCTAAAAATTTGATGTATGTCATTGGTGCCACCCAAGCTAAATATTTTAAAAGCGTCAGAAAACTGATACCTGACAGTTTCTTGCTCGTCCCTGGTGTCGGAGCCCAAGGCGGAAGCCTTCAAGAGGTTTGCAAATATGGTATGAATTCTAATGTTGGATTGTTGATCAATTCCTCACGAGGGATTATTTATGCTTCAAAATATGATGACTTTGCAGAAGCTGCCGCTCAAAAAGCTGAAGAATTGCAAAAGGAAATGTCCTTCATTTTGAGTAAACAAAGATATTTTCTATTTCTTAAATAATTCTTGGCGCCTTCGCGTCTTTGCGAGAACTTATGAAAGACCAACTTCACAGAACAATTCATTTAGAAAACAGTCCAAAGAGGATCATCTCGCTCGTGCCTTCCCAAACCGAATTGCTGTACGATTTGGGTTTGGAATCTTCCATCGTTGGCATTACTAAATTCTGTGTGCATCCTGTACATTTCCGAAAAGAAAAAACCATTGTCGGTGGCACAAAAGACGTTCATTTTGATAAAATACGGGAAATAAAGCCAGATATCATTTTTTGTAACAAAGAGGAGAATACTTTGGAAATGATTCAAGATTTGGAGCAAATCGCTCCTGTGCACATTAGCGACATTTCCACTATTGAGGATTGTTTGGAATTGATTGGAATGTATGGACAAATTTTTTCAAGAGAAGAAATAGCCAATCAAATAATTGAGAACATCAAATGGAAACAAGACGATTTTAAATCATTCATCAAAGACAAGCCAATATTGAAGACCGCCTATTTCATTTGGAAAAAACCTTGGATGATTGCAGCCAGAGGAACGTTTATTGATGAAATGTTACTATTGAATAAGTTCGAGAATTATTATTCGCATTTGGAACGCTATCCGGAAATCGAATTGAAAGAAAGTATAAAAGAAACTGCAGATCTGGTATTGCTCTCAAGCGAACCTTTTCCGTTCAAAGAAAAGCATAAGAAAGAATTGGAGAAATTTTTCTCTCAAGCAAAAATATTAGTAGCCGATGGTGAAGCGTTTTCTTGGTATGGCTCGCGACTGATTCAGGCTTTCGATTATTTTAAATCGCTTCATCAAAATCATTTGAATTAGAACGTTTCAAATTCAAAATAATTTTTTTTAGTTTAGAAGCTTCGTGATATAAAAAATCGCTCACGCCAGCATCTGTCTGAATTAGATTATAAGCTTCTTCTATAAACCGGAGATAATTTTGTTCTAAATCCTTTAAATTCAAAACGTCGCTCCAAATTAATTTTGTTCTGCCAACTTTGCAAAAATGTGTGTTCATAATTATGCGTATTAAATCTTATATACGAACAAGTAGTCGTTTTGGTTTAGAGGTTTACGTTAAATAATTAATAAATTTTTAATTGGAGTTTTGCTGAAGAGTCTCTCGGTTTAAAAATTTCAACTGATTGAGTTTGTTCAAAAGTTTTATGGCCTTGAATTCCGAAAGGTCACTCAATGCCGAATCAGTTTGGCGAAAGTTGTAGGCCTGCTCAACAAGTTGCTTATAGCGACTTTGAAGTTTTAATTGATGTTCTTTTATTTCAGACAATGTTTTCATCAGTGTCACTTGCTATTAATGGTTGGTAATGATTTCAAAGAATTGAAATATATTTTTTTACAAAAATTCACTTCAAAATGTCGATTATGGATAAATATATAATTTCATCTTTGTAAAAATAAATATATCTAAAATATTATTACCGAGCAAGTTAAAAAGCTAATATGTTCATAAAAAAATCGACCCATGTACATGAGGTCGATTTTTAACTAACTTTAAGCTATCCCAAATTAAAGAGAATATAATTCCTTCTTGGCTCTACAAAGGTGCCAATTTATGTAGCAAACTATGTTAAGTAAACATTAGCATTAGATTATCAATCGTTTAATCTTGCAATCCAAAAACTTTCCGCAACAAATCGGTCGTTCTTGAGGCTACCTTCGTTCGGATTTCCTTTTCCTCAACTGCTATCATGGTATAAACTCCTTTTAGGGCTTCTCCTGTTACATAATCGGTCAAATCTGGATTGACGTCCTGGGTGAATGGAATCGCATTGTATCTATTGATAAGGTTCTCCCAAATTTTATCTGCCCCAACTTTTGCAAACGAAGTATTGATGACTGGGTGGAATTTGTCATACAAAGCAGTTTGTGTTTTGCTCGTCAAATATTGCGTGGCGGCATCATCATGTCCCAAAAGAATATTTTTAGCATCTGTGAACGTAATTTCCTTAACCGCACTCACAAAAATTGGAGTAGCTTCCTTGACAGCATCTTCAGCAGCTCTGTTCAAAACTTTCAGGCCTTCATCGGCAAGATTTCCCAAACCTATATCACGCAAGCCTTTATCAACCTTTTTAAGTTCGGCAGGCAATAAAATCTTAACCAATTGATTTTTATAAAATCCATCAGTCTGTGTCAGTTTGGTGACTTGTCTGTCAATACCAAAATCCAAAGCCTGTCTCAAACCTGCAGCGATTTCCGTATTGCCCAAAACACCTCCTTGTGGCAACGAATCAACAACT
>JBDSFP010000220.1:0-2946 GCA_039919415.1 Aquaticitalea sp.
TTTGGAGCTGTTTGTAGCATTTTGCTGTTTATCCCCGTAAGGTTTACAACAAATGGTTGGATTTCGCGCTCCGGGTTGACGAGGCTTATGAATTGATCAATGACCTTGTGTCCATCAAATTTGTAGATTGCAATTTCTGTGATCCCTTCCTCATTATACTTGCCACCTGTGGTTTCTATGTCTAATATTGCGTAGATATTATATGTTGTTTATTTGTATGTTGTTAAGTCGAAATCAACTGAAAACTGTGACTGCGACTGAAAACTAATAATTCCGTTCTCCAAAAATACGACTTCCCACTCTAATCATCGTACTTCCACAATCGATTGCGATTGGATAATCATCGCTCATTCCCATGCTGATAGTCTGCAGTTGACAGTTGGAAGTGTTCAGTTTTTTCAGTTCGTCAAATGTAGTTTTTAAATACGAGAATTCCGACTGGATTTGTGCTTGATTGTCGGTAAACGTGGCCATTCCCATCACTCCTGTTACACAAACGTTTTTTAACTCTGAAAATTCTATGGACTGCAAAATTTTTGAAGCAGCATCAGAAGTCATCCCAAATTTAGAATCTTCTTCTGCGATTTTTATTTGAAGTAAACAATTGATGGTTCGGTCACTTTTTTTTGCTTGATTGTTGATTTCTTTCAATGTTTTAAATTTATCAACACCATGAACCAAGCTAACAAAATCTGCCATATACTTTATTTTATTCGTCTGTACATGGCCAATCATGTGCCATTGAATATCTTTTGGAAGTGCTTCATGTTTTTCTACCATTTCCTGAATTTTGTTTTCGCCAAAAATACGCTGTCCAGAATTGTAGGCATCCATGATATCCGAATTGGGTTTGGTTTTGGAAACTGCTACTAAGGTGACATGTTTTGGAAGTTGAGATTTTATATCTTGAAGATTTTTATTTATAGACATATAATATATTATTATTTTCTCGTGATAACATAATAAATAACATATAGCCAACTGAAAATACCGTGAATAATTGCCAATAAAACAGATTTGTTTCTATCCCAGGAAGTCACTACTGCTATAACTGAACCTAAACCAATACCACTACTAACCATGGTTTGTCTCATTTCATGTGAATTGCTTTCTTGGCAGAAACAATCCAAAATAACAAACAAACAAAAGGTAATGGTTAATTGAAATTTTCTCATTTTATTTTTTTTAAATATTTGAAATGACACTTGGATAAATTAACTTTTCAAAACTCATAAATCGTCACGCCACTCCTTAACTTAGGTTCAATAAAGGTACTTTTTGGAGGCATTTTCAGCCCGTCGTCGGCGATTTGTTTCATCTCTTGCATATTAACAGGCACCATTCCAAAACCAACCGCAAATAATCCACTATCAACGCTTTCTTTCATGTTTACGATGTCTTTTTTGCCATTGATATATGAAATGCGGTCGTCATTGCGCAAATCTTCGATACCCAAAATAGGATGCAATATGGTTTTATAAAGAATATTGGAATCCAAAGCATCTAAAGAGGTCTTAATCTCAAACCCTGTTTTTCGCAAGTACAAGGAATAAAATTCACCATCCAAAAACATACTGAAATGATGTTTTTTGGTAGGTTTATAAGGTATTTTTCCTCGATTTTCAATGCGGTACAGGGCATCTAATTGAATGAGAAATTCTTCTTTGTCCAAACCGTTTAAGTCCTTTATGACGCGATTGAATTCATGGATTCTCAAATCGGATTCCGGTAACAGATAACTCATGAAAAAGTTGTAATGTTCGCTGCCATTATGGTTTGGATTGTTCTCCTTCAAATCGCGATACAGCAAATAAGAAGACGCCGAACGATGATGGCCGTCTGCAATATAGATGGTTTTCATGTGTTCAAATTCAGTGTGGATTTTTTCAATCAATTCCTTATCATCGACTTTCCATAAATAATGCGTGTCTCTGTAGGTGGTTGTGAACTCAAATTCGGCACGTTCTTCTTGCTTCTTTGAAATAATATTGGCTATAACTTCATTATCTGGATAGGTTAGTAGCACAGGTTCGGCATTGAAACCCACGGTTTTTAAATAATCCTTAAAGATAATTTCACGATGTGCAATGGTATCCTCATGCTTTTTGATGACGTCATTTTCATAATCCTCTGCACTGGTAGCAGCAACAATACCATTGAAAACCTGATTATCCCTATCCACAATCTTATAAACGTAATAACAAGCAGTGTCGTCCTTAATAAAAATACCATCTTCAATAAACTCCAAATAACGATTTCTAACTAGATTATATCGTGCTTCGCCAGAAATTGCCTTATCATATTTATAACCAGGATTCACAATGTGTAAAAACGAAAACGGATTGTCCCTTAAACGGGCTTCCAACTGTTGTTTAGTGTAGCTTTGGTAAGAACGTGAAGCCACAAGACTTACTTTGTCCCGTGTTGGTCTTACTGCTTTGAAGGGGATGATTTTTGCCATGTGTTTAGTGTTCAGTGTTCAGTGATCAGTGGTCAGTGAACAGACATATATCTTACTTTGAACCAAATTTATCAGGATTTTGAATCATGAAATTAATTAATTTGCTGAATTCATCACTATCCTGGGTTAGCTTATTGAAATTTTCTTTAGTTATATATTTACATCTTAATGCAAATTCTAACCAAGTTTGAGTTTCAGAGTTTTCGGCATCACTGTCGGTCAATTTACTGATAAAATGATTTGGATATCTTCTTTTTCTATAAGATTCTGAAATATTGGCTGCAACACTTCGAGAAGAACGTCTTATTTGATCCGTTAAAGAATACGTTTCTTCTTTTGGAAATGCTTTTGACAGCTCAAATATCTCCATTGCTAAATTAAAAGATTTTTTATAAGCCAACAAATCCTGAAACCGCATATTAAATTATATCTTCTATTAACTGACCACTGACCACTGACCACTGACCACTGACCACTGACCACTG
>JBDSFP010000495.1:0-11309 GCA_039919415.1 Aquaticitalea sp.
TGGACGAATTCGTCATCGAAGGCGTAAAAACCACCATACCTTTCCACAGACAATTGATGGACAATCCAGATTATTTGGCAGGAAATTATACCACCAAATTCATGGAAAGCTTTAAAATGGAAGCGCCACCAGAAGAATAAAGTTGACTCTATATCAATCCCGCTTCAAATTGGGATTTTTATTTGGGTGTTCCCACGCAAAAAAGCGAGGTCAGGCTGTACGCTGTATCTTTTTTGTGAAATACAAAAAAGGATGCCGCTTCCATCCTTAACACGAAAACACTACTTTTACTCAACAACCAACAACAGATGAATTTATCTTATTGGGAAATCAAATCTTACCTCACCGATGTCGATTACACAATAATCGGTAGCGGCATCGTTGGTTTGAATTGTGCTTTACATTTAAAACAAACGTTTCCAAAATCCAATATTTTGATATTGGAGCGAGGCATGTTGCCACAAGGTGCCAGCACCAAAAACGCAGGTTTTGCCTGTTTTGGGAGTTTGAGCGAAATTATTGATGATTTGAATTCGCATTCAGAGGAAGAGGTTTTCAACTTGGTCAAAAAACGTTTAGATGGTCTGCTGTTGTTACGGCAAACTCTGTCGGATAAAGCGATTGAATACCAACAATTGGGAGGTTATGAATTGTTTTCCGAAGATGACAAGGATTTTTATGAAGACTGTCTTTCAAAGCAAGAGGACATCAATTCACTGTTGTTTCCATTGTTCAAGGATAATGTATTTTCGATGGAAAGCAACCTATTTCACTTTAACAATATTGAGCAAAAATTGAGTTTTAATAGATTTGAAGGCCAAATTGATACTGGAACAATGATGCTGTCACTGACAGATTCGGTTTTGAGCAAAGGCATTAAAATTCTTAATTCCGTTGCAGTTGAAAGTTTTCAGGAAGCGAATGATTCCGTTCATATCAAAACAAGTCAGTTTGATTTTAAAACCAACAAATTATTGATTGCCACCAACGGTTTTGCCAGTCAATTGATAGCAGAGGAAGTCAAGCCAGCACGAGCGCAAGTGTTGATTACCAAACCCATCAAAAATCTTCATATCAAAGGAACCTTCCATCTCGATAAAGGGTTTTATTATTTTCGCAATATTGACGACCGAATTCTATTTGGAGGAGGGCGTAACCTTGATTTTAAAGGCGAGGAAACTACTGAAATGAGCCAAACCGAATTGATTCAAAACAAACTGGAAGAACTTTTAAAATCAACCATTCTACCAAGTACGCCGTTTGAAATTGAGCATCGTTGGAGCGGCATAATGGGTGTTGGTAATCAGAAAAAACCCATTGTAAAACAACTTTCCAGCAATATCTATTGTGGTGTAAGATTGGGAGGCATGGGAATTGCCATAGGAAGTTTGATTGGTAAGGAATTGGCGGATTTGTTGGATTGAAACCATTTTAACTCGCAAGTTAATTCGAATTCAACTGCAAGATTTCCAAAACCTTGTATGTTTTATACCATAACAAGACATGATAAAAAAAATACTCAAAATTCTCCTAAAAGCATTACTTTGGTTTTTGGCCATTCCATTGATAGCGGTGATTGTTTTCAAGTGGGTGCCAGTGCCAACGACCCCATTGATGATCATTCGCAGTTATGAACAATGGCAAGAGGACAAACCAGTCGTTTGGAAACACAATTGGGTGTCCATTGACGAGATTTCAAATTATTTGGAATTGGCAGTCGTGTGTACTGAAGATCAAAATTTCCTGAATCACAATGGCTTTGATATGGGAGCCATCGAGAAAGCTATGAAACACAATGAAAAGTTTAAGAAAAAGCGCGGCGCCAGTACCATCAGTCAACAAACGGCGAAAAATGTGTTTCTTTGGCCTGGGCGGAGTTGGGTGCGCAAAGGACTTGAAACCTATGTGACTTTTTTGATTGAATTGATTTGGTCAAAAGAGCGCATCATGGAGGTCTATCTCAACAGTATTGAAATGGGAAAAGGTATTTATGGCGCAGAAGCGGCTTCTCAATTTTGGTTCAAAAAATCAGCCATTAAACTCAATAAAAATGAGGCTGCGGCACTTGCCGTAATTCTTCCCAATCCCAGAAAATTTAGGGCGAATCCAGCCACCGTATATATTGCAGGTCGCAAGACTTGGGTGGTAAGACAGATGGGTTATCACGGAAACAAACTCAATTATGACCAAGTTGACAAAGAATGATTTGGGACTAAAAGAGCAATTGTATCAGTTGTGTTCTGAATTTGTTGAAAAACGATTACAAACAGTTCAAAACACCATTCACGAAATCCAAGAATCTTTGACTTCAGAAACCAAAAGTAGCGCAGGCGATAAGCATGAAACAGGCAGAGCCATGTTGCAATTGGAACGCGAAAAGGCTGGACACCAATTGGCAGAAATAGAAAAACTGAAACAAAATTTATCCAAAATTGACATATCAAAATCTTCTGATATTATAGGATTGGGAAGTGTGGTGTTTACTTCTCAAGGCAATTATTTTATAGCGATCAGTGCAGGTCAAATGGATGTTGATGGCACAAAGTTTTTTGCCATTTCACAGAACACTCCTATTGGGTTGTGGTTGAAGGGAAAAACTATTGATGCTGAGTTTGTTTTTAGGGAGCAGAGGTTTTTTGTAGAGAACTTAATTTAAAATGCATAGACCTTACAGCTCCGAAACCTAGGGGGTTCAATCCCGAAGTTTAAGGGCTATGAGGTCTCATCTTAAACCCAATGAAATTTTAATGATTTCCAGATTTTCATCTTAAATTTTACAAAACTATAATCTGATACCTACTTAACAACATTTTTTTGGTCAAAACGGATTATCTTTCGTGAAAATTAATTGCTAAAGAAACTTATTTGGAACATCCCGCCACTATTTTTGACGTTCTGATTATTGGTGGCGGTTTGGCTGGCCTTTCTGCTGCAATTCATTTACGAAAACACAATTTTCGTGTCTTGGTCGTCGAAAAAAACGAATATCCCAAACATAAGGTCTGTGGCGAATACATTTCCAATGAAGTCTTGCCATATTTAAATTATTTGGGTGTCGATGTCTTCGCCTTAGGTGCTAAGCAAATTACAAAATTTGAAGTATCCAGTGCGAAAAGTAAACGTATCAAAGCTGATTTGCCCTTGGGCGGTTTTGGCATAAGTCGGTATGCCTTGGATTATGCGCTTTATTCAACAGCAAAAGAAAATGGGGTTTTAGTGGTTCAAGATGCTGTAATGGATGTACAGTTTTTAAAAGACGAATTTACCGTGGAAACTAAAGAAAACAGAACATACAAATCCAAAATCGTTGTTGGTGCTTATGGTAAACGTACCAATTTGGATGTAAAACTGAACCGAAATTTCATCAAGAACAAGTCGCCTTATTTAGCAGTAAAAACCCATGTGAAAGGAAATTTTCCAGAAGATTTGGTTGCATTGCACAATTTTGAAGGTGGCTATTGTGGTGTTTCAAAAGTAGAGGATAACAGCATAAATCTATGTTACATTACCGATTTTGAAGTCTTTAAAAAATATAAGAATATTGATGAATTTCAGCAAAACGTGCTGTTCAAAAACACCAATTTAAAAAACATTTTTGAAAATTCAACTCCAGTTTTTGAATCGCCTTTGACCATTAGCCAAATTTCTTTCGACACTAAATCATCAGTAGAAAATCATATAATTATGTGTGGCGATTCGGCAGGAATGATTCATCCGCTTTGTGGCAATGGCATGAGCATGGCCATTAGAAGTGCCCAATTGGCATCCGAACTGATTATTGAGTATCTTCAGAAAAAAATAACTTCAAGAAAATCATTGGAAAAGTCTTATAAAAAAGCATGGGGCAAGGCATTTAAAAATCGCTTGAGCATTGGTCACATGGTCGCAAATTTATTCAAAAACAGCAAATTGGCAGAAATTTCATTATGGGTGCTTAAAAAAATCCCTTTTTTAGTGCCACAAATCATCAAAAGAACCCATGGAAAACCAATGACATTAAAATGAGTTTTTTAATCAACACCACATATCGAACACAGAAAGAGGAAATCATGGACGATTTTTCCATTGAGGGACCCGTTCTAAATGATGCGCTTGATAAATTGGCAACGATCAACAAATTGCTTGGTGGCAACCGCGTGACACTCGATGGGCTTAAAATTCTGTTGAAAAATCAACTAAAAGACAAACTCATTACTATCATTGACCTTGGCTGTGGTGGAGGCGATATCTTGAGGGTGATTGCAAACTTTGGAAAAAAAGAGGGTTACAACTTTCAATTAATTGGAGTGGATGCAAATAAAAACGCGACTGATTATGCCACGAAATTTTCCACAAATTATGATAATATAAAGTTTGTGCATACGGATGTATTTTCGGAAGAATTTAAAGCGATGGAATACGACATAGTTATTACAACCTTGTTTCTTCATCATTTTAAGGAAGCTAAGTTATTGGAATTAGTAAGCCACTTGTTGAAAAAAGCAAGAATAGGTGTAATAGTGAATGATTTACACAGATACTGGTTGGCTTATTATCTATTCAAATTGATAACCATCCCCGTAAAAAACAAAATGATCATTGAAGACGGATTGACGTCCATATTACGAGGCTTCAAAAGAAAGGAGCTTATAAATTTTTCGACACAACTGAACACTAAACACCAAGTCCAATGGAAATGGGCGTTTCGATATCAGTGGGTTTTATGGAGTAAAGAGTTATAAGTTCAGAGTTCAGAGTTAAAATTATCTTGAATATTCGTGAAATCAATGTCCAAAATATAGGAAACCATTTCGCGATAATATAAGTAAAGTGAAAGCGCAAAATTATTCGGAGGAAACGAGTCGAAAAAGCAAGTACTAAATAAATGACATTCAAGTCCAAAAGTAGTGAAAAACCCATTGGTGATAATTCGTGAAATTCGTGCCAAAAAAAGAATCTTATAAGTGAAATCCGTGTCCTAAAATATGAAAGTAAAAATAATATCAGTCGCCAAGCAACTCCCAAAATACACCAGAGAAACCAAGGATATAATTCCCTACCTCAATTTGTGGTTATCCGGACAAGAAGCACGATTTCAACGTAAAGTCATAAAATTGTTTGAAAATTCTGGTGTGGATCGGCGTTACTCCATTATGGATGCCGAGGAGGTCTTTTTAAACACTTCGTTTGAAGAGAAAAATGACATTTTTGCTCGAGAGGTTATAATATTGGGAGAACAGGCCTTATTTAAATCCTTGGAAAAGGCCAATCTCCAACCTACAGACATTGACTATATTATTACCGTAAGTTGTACTGGTATCATGATTCCGTCGTTGGACGCTTATCTTATCAATCGGTTAAAAATGCGTCAGGACATTGTGCGTTTGCCTGTAACCGAAATGGGTTGTGCAGCAGGTGTTTCAGGAATTATTTATGCCAAGAATTTTTTAAAAGCCAATCCCAATAAGCGTGCAGTAGTCATTGCAGTCGAATCCCCAACAGCAACGTTTCAGCTGGATGATTTTTCCATGGTCAATATTGTAAGTGCCGCAATTTTTGGAGATGGTGCAGCAAGTGTCATTCTATCTTCTTATGAAAATGACGAAGGTCCAGAAATCCTCGACGAAGCCATGTACCATTTTTATGATGAAGAACAGATGATGGGTTTTAAACTGGTTAATACAGGCTTGCAGATGATTTTAGACAAAGCGGTGCCCGAAACAATTTCAAACCATTTTCCAGAGATTGTCCATCCGTTTTTGCATCGCAACCACATGAGCATAAATGATGTTGACCATCTTATTTTTCATCCGGGAGGGAAAAAAATTGTCCAAACCGTGGAAGAATTGTTCGGTTCTTTGGGAAAAAACATTGAGGATACCAAAGAAGTTCTTAAATTGTATGGCAACATGAGCAGTGCGACCGTATTGTATGTGCTTGAACGTTTTATGGACAGAAATTTGCCCAAAGGAGATATCGGACTGATGTTGAGCTTTGGCCCAGGTTTTTCGGCGCAACGAGTTTTATTAAAATGGTAATTTACAATCTCCAATTTCGGGATCACTTTCATTGGAAATAATATGATAAAAGATTTTCAGGATAAAAATCAATGGGCACTTATATTGGGAGGATCTAGTGGTTTGGGATTGGCAACAGCAAAAAAATTGGCACACCATGGCATGAACATTTGCATTGTACATCGCAATCCGAGAGCTCAAGTAGAATCTATCGAAACCGAATTTGATAGTATCTGCAACACAGGTGTCCAATTCAAATCGTTCAATGCCGATGCGTTCAAAACTGAAAAACGAAACGAAATCCTTTCAGAATTACAAACTCTTTTTGGAGAACATGGTCGAATTAGAACCTTGGTGCACAGTGTCGCAAAAGGCAATTTAAAACCCATGCTTTCAAAAGACCAACCCACTTTGAGCACAGATGATTTCAATTTGACTATAAATGCCATGGCCATCAGTCTTTACGATTGGACACATGCAATTTTTAAATCATCATTGTTTGCTAACGATGCACGAATCATTAGTTTTACCAGTGAGGGTAATACGAAAGCTTGGAAAAATTACGCCGCAGTTTCCGCAGCCAAAGTGACTTTGGAAGCCATTACGCGAAACATTGCCTTGGAATTTGCACCTTTCGGAATTCGCGCGAATTGCATTCAAGCAGGTGTCACCGATACAGCATCGTTACGAATGATTCCTGGCAGTGAGCAACTTATAAAGCATTCACTTGCAAGAAATCCATTTAAGCGATTGACCACTCCAGAAGATGTTGCCAATGCCGTTTATCTGTTGAGCAAAGACGAAGCAAGCTGGATCAACGGTTGTGTAATTCCAGTGGATGGCGGAGAGCATATTTCCTAAATTGTCAATTGTTAATCGTAAAATAATTTTTTCCAAGTCAAGGCGATAGTAGCGTCCATCTTATTAGTTATAGTTTATGAACTATTTAATTTATAAAATAGGAATAATAGCAGTGATAAGCTGCTTTTCGGGATTTTGTCAATCCAACGAAAAAAGCACTCAGAAAAAAATTATGCTCATTCTTGGCTCAGGAAATTTAGAAACCTCCGTTGCACGAGCAGGTGTAGGCTATAATATCTATCAATTAACGTCTGATTTTGATTTTATTATTGTATCTGGTGGATGTGGCGCGCATAACTCAAGTATTTGTGAAGCTTCTGTGATGGCGGATGTGTTAATTGATAAGGGCGTACCCAAAAGTATAATTATCAAAGAAGAGAAATCCAAGAATACGGCGCAGAATTATTGCTATAGCCGAGATCTTCGGCATGCTGACGGGACAAAAATTATTCATGAAGGCGATGAGCTAGTTGTGGTTTCCAATCATTGGCATGCCATGTCTGTTTCAGGATGCTTTGGTGATAAGGATCTGGCAAAATCAAACTATGTGATAGAGGGACACATCATTCCCAAACAAGATGATAAAACTGATTATGGCGCCATGTATGAAAATTGCATGAACAATACCAATTATTGTCAATCTGTGCTTTGGCCTAAAATTGATGCAGCCTACAGTCTGGAAATGCCAAGTATAAAAAAACATCAAAGCAGAGTCCACCTCTTTTTGGATGTCCTTGTAGCCCAACCTCAAGATTCCACTTTAAAGTTTTCAAAAATTGCAGAGGTCTTTCCTGATTTACCAGAATTCTGGAAATCAAATTGGGATGCGGCATTCTACAATACTTGCGATAATTTGATCTATATTTTTAAGGGTCATCAGTATATAGCACTTGAACCGAATTCCTCAAAAATCGAGAAGAGTTACCCAAAAGCTATAGCCACCTTATTTTCCGACCTCCCGGAATATTGGCAAAAAGGCAATGTGGATGCTGCTTTTTTTCATCCAAAAACAAAACGGAGTTATTTTTTTAAGGGCGATCAATATGTGATAGCCCACTATAAAAGGAATGAATGGAAACGGGTTGAAAATCCTAAAAAGATTACTGATTTAGTCGAGGGATGGCCATTTAAATGGAGTACTGGTAATATTGATGCCGCTTATTTTAACCCGCAAACTGACAAAGTGGTGCTGTATCGAGGCCAAGAAACTCTCAAACTGAAGTTTAATGGCGAAAAGTTGACTATTTTAGGTGAGGCATCAGAAAAAACCAGCTTGGAATGGCCAACCGAATTATTGGGAGATCGCTATTAAAATTGCCAAAAGCTTCATTCTTTTGGAGATTTTTAAGCAAAGAAATATATTTAATCAATGACCTTAGAAGAAATCAAAGCCCTTTTGCCCTACGACCCTCCTTTTCTTTTTGTAGATGATTTAACTAAAATTTCCGAGAACGGTGTTCAAGGACACTTCACATTTAAAAAAAGTGAATATTTTTATAAAGGGCACTTTAAAAATAACCCAGTAACACCAGGCGTCATTTTGACGGAATGTATGGCACAAATAGGTTTAGTTTGTTTGGGAATATATTTAATTAAAGACAAATTATCGGTTAATTATCAACCCGAGATTGCATTGACATCCAGTCAGGTTGATTTCTTTTTACCTGTCTATGCAAATGAAAAAGTAAGAGTAACTTCCGAAAAGGAAATATTTCGGTTTAACAAACTGAAGTGTAAAGTGAAAATGATTAATGAAAAAGATGAATTGGTTTGTAGAGGAATCATTTCTGGAATGATAAAACCCAACAAACATGCATAGAGTCGTTATTACCGGTATGGGAGTTGTTGCGCCAAATGGTGTTAGTTTGGAAGCTTTCAAAAACGCCATCAAAACAGGAACGTCTGGAATTACTTTCCATCAAAATATGAAAGATGCCAATTTTTCGTGCTGCATTGGTGGCATTCCGCACATTTCGGAAGAAAAAAAATTGGAGTATTTGTCTCCCCTTCAGTTGAGAGGATTCAACAGTTCTGGCATTCTATATGGTTGCATTGCTGCAATGGATGCATGGAAGGATGCTGGTTTTACGGTGGACGCAAATTCAAAATTGGATTATGATAGTGGGACGATTTTCGGTACGGGAACTTCTGGCGTCGAAAAATTCCGGGAAGCCATTTATAAACTGGATGCAGGTGAAGTCAAGAAATTAGGAAGCACAGCGGTCATACAAACCATGGCGAGTGGCATCAGTGCCTATCTGGGAGGTATTTTAGGGCTTGGAAATCAGGTCACAACCAACTCTTCGGCATGCACAACGGGAACTGAAGCCATATTGTTAGGATACGAACGGATTCAATCTGGGAAGGCAAAACGTATGCTTGTAGGAAGTTGTAGCGATGACGGACTTTATATTTGGGGCGGATTTGATGCGATGAAAGTAATGACCTATAAATATAACAACAACCCAGAAATGGGATCGCGGCCCATGAGTGCTTCAGCAAGTGGCTTTGTTCCGGGAAGTGGCGCAGGAGCAATGGTGTTAGAATCCTTGGAAAGCGCTTTGGAACGTGGAGCAACCATTTATGCTGAAGTCTTGGGAGGCCATATCAACTCTGGCGGTCAACGTGGTGGAGGCACTTTGACTGCACCCAATCCAGAAGCTGTGCAACGTTGCATTATTGATGCGATTAAAAATTCCGAGATTCAAACTTCAGATATTGATACAATCAATGGCCATTTGACAGCAACCTCAAAAGATAGTCTCGAAATTGAAAATTGGACCAAAGCTTTAGGTCGGTCAAGAAGTGATTTTCCACCGATCAATTCGTTGAAATCCATGGTTGGCCATTGTCTCGCGGCCGCTGGAAGTATTGAAAGTGTCGCGACCGTACTACAGTTAAAAGAGCAATTTGTGTTTCCCAATATCAATTGTGAGGATGTGCATCCTGAAATATTGGAACTTATCAGCGAAGAAAAGATTCCAAAAAAACTATTGGAGAAAAACCTCGAAATTGCTATAAAATCGAGTTTTGGTTTTGGAGATGTAAATGCTTGCGTTATCTTTAAACGATTTTATTGATTCCAAATGATTTTTAAAGCCGGAAGGAGTTGACCCCATTGTTATTATGAAAAAAGAAGAATTAATTGCCAAGCTCAAAACCATCGTAGAACCCTATGTACAGGACGAAGAAGCGTTTAGAAATTTAACTGAGGACACCAATTTTGTAACCGATTTGAAAATCAATTCCGCCAATTTGGTGGACGTGATTTTGGATGTAGAAGATGCCTTTGATATTCGAATTGAGAACGAGGAAATGGAAAAAATGCTTTCTGTTAAGGCTGCAATGGCTATTGTAAACTCAAAGATTGGGAAGGAATGATAGGCAATGACATTGTCGATTTGGAGATTGCAAAACACAATTCCCGCTGGGAAGGACAACGCTTTTTAGACAAACTTTTTTCCGCAGAAGAACAATATTTTATCAAGGCTGATGACAACCGATTTCAAAACATCTGGCGTTTGTGGAGCATGAAAGAAAGTGCTTATAAAATAATATCAAGAGGAGATGATATTGTTCGTTTCATTCCGAAGAGCTTTGAATGTTGCATCACAAATTCTACTGAAGGACAAGTCGTATTTGAAAATACATTCGTTTCGACTCTGACGGAAACACATTCAAAATTCATCTACACCAATGCTCACTTGAATACTGAATGGACATATGAAGTGTTTCAATTGCAGCATTCTGATGCTAAATCTCAACATAAGGAAACCTACCAAAATGCGATTAATTTCTTGGCCAATTTGACGGGAGTTTCCCAAGATACCATCGAAATCAGAAAGGACCAATTCGGAGTGCCACATATTTATGCTGATGGGATTCTGCAAGAAGAACTGCTATCTATAACTCATCATGGACATTTTGGGGCCTTGGCTATTGCTATTTAAGGAGTTTTAAAAAAACTTCCGTGTTTTTTTCCAATGCGGAAGGATGCTCAATCAGAATTCTTTGATCCTTGAAATTAGCTTCAATCAAATAATGACTCCCCATAAAATAAGACTGTTTTACAACTACGTTTATATCTGAATGAGTAACCACCTTGAGTTGTTGGGAATAAACAATGGTGCCATTCAGAAGATTAAATTCTCCAAAAAAGGAAGCAATCAAAGGAGTTTGAGGATTTTTATAAAGATTTTCAGGGGTATCATTGGCAATGATTTTTGTATCATGGAGCACAATCATTCTGTCGGCATAGCCCAGTACATCCTCTTTATCATGTGTGGCCACAATACATGTAATTTTTTTTTCTTTTAAAAAATTGAAAAGATTTCTACGAAGTGATTGCTTTTTGAAGTTGTCGATATGGCTGAATGGCTCATCCAACACTAAAATTTCAGGCTGTTTGGCGAGGGCTCTTGCCAAGGCAACACGCTGTTTTTGCCCACCACT
>JBDSFP010000301.1:0-11817 GCA_039919415.1 Aquaticitalea sp.
AGAACTTGGTTTTGCTGGTGTTGCTATTGGTTCGACCATGACTGGTAACCGACCAATTGTGGAATACATGACCTTTAACTTTTCATTGGTTGGGATTGACCAAATTATCAATAATGCGGCAAAAATCAGGCAGATGTCTGGTGGGCAGTTTAATTGTCCGATTGTATTTCGTGGCCCCACAGCTTCGGCTGGACAGTTGGGAGCAACGCATTCCCAAGCTTTTGAAAGCTGGTTTGCGAACACGCCAGGTTTGAAAGTGGTCGTGCCATCCAATCCGTATGATGCCAAAGGTTTGTTGAAATCTGCCATCAGGGACAACGACCCAGTAATTTTTATGGAAAGTGAGCAAATGTATGGCGATAAAGGTGAAGTGCCAGAAGGAGAATACACGATTCCTTTAGGAGTGGCAGAAATAAAACGGGAAGGAAATGACGTGACGATTGTTTCATTTGGAAAAATCATCAAAGAAGCTTACAAAGCTGCTGACGAATTGGAAAAAGAAGGCATTTCCTGCGAAATCATTGACCTTCGAACCGTGCGTCCTTTGGATAAGGAAGCAATTTTAAAATCCGTCAAAAAAACGAACCGTTTGGTGATTTTGGAGGAAGCTTGGCCTTTTGGAAACGTTTCTACAGAAATTACGTATATAGTACAATCGGAAGCCTTTGATTATCTGGATGCGCCAATCGTAAAAATAAATACGGCGGACACCCCAGCCCCTTATTCTCCTGTTTTGTTTGAAGAATGGTTGCCAAATAGCAAAGAGGTTATAAAAGCCGTAAAAAAAGTTATGTATAAATAATTCGCAATTTTTTGCGTTATAGAGACTTCGTCGGCAGGTTTGTTGATGAAGTTTTTTAATGAATCTCAATTTTATGAAGTTTGAAAAACGTACGTAAAATTGTTTGTTGAATTAATCCCGCTATTTTGCGGGATATTTATTTGTTGTTCAACTTAAAAGTTGGAAAACTTTTTCAATATGAACCTAAAACTACTTATCCCATTTTTTTTCTTCGGAATCATTTCCACTTTCTCACAGACCAAAATCAGTGGTTATGTGTTTGACGAAAAGAATGCTCCCGTGGCCTATGCCAATGTCTTTTTTAAAGGTTCCACAGAAGGAACAATAACAGACGAAAACGGAAAATTTTATTTGGAATCCAGCAATACTTGGGACACAGTGAATGTTTCCTTTTTAGGTTATGAAACCCTGGAAGTGACCTTAACAAAAAAAGTAAATTACGATTTAAAATTCATTCTCAAAGAAGGGGCTTCCCAACTCAATGAGGTGGTCATCGTGACCGGAAAACAATCTAAAAAAGAATCCGAGAATCCTGCTATTGCCATTCTCAAAAAAATCTGGGAACGCAAACGAAAAAACGGGTTGCGACAATTTGACCAATACCAATATAACAAGTACGAAAAAGTAGAATTTGACCTCAACACCATCGACAGTTCATTGATCAAAAGCAAACTTTTCAAAGGAATGGAGTTTGTGTTTGATAAAGTAGATACCTCAAATGTTACAGGGAAAACCTATTTGCCAATCTTTCTGAATGAAGCTTCGAGCATTGTGTATGGGGACAATACGTTGAATAAGGAAAAAAGTGAATTGAAAGGCAATAAAAATTCGGGTTTTAGCAATAATCAAATCATTATTGATTTTATTGGAGATTTATATTCCGAGTTTGATATCTATGATAATTATCTAAAGTTTTTTGATAAAAGTTTTGTGAGCCCAATTTCACGAACTGGCATCAACACCTATAACTACGTGCTTTCCGATAGCGCATTTATCGATAATAAATGGTGTTTCAACATTCTCTATTATCCACGTCGAAAAAATGAACTGACATTTAAAGGTGATTTTTGGGTCAATGATTCCACATTTGCCATCAAGGAAATCAACATGCAAGCGTCAAAAAGTGCCAACATCAATTGGGTAAAGGACATTTACATCGAGCAGGAATATGATGTGTTGAACGATTCCATCTTTCTAATCAAACGCGATTATATGATGTCGGATTTTTCATTTCGTAAAAAAGAAGAAGCTCGTGGCGTTTACGGAAAACGCACCACGCTTTTTGACAATTACCAGTTCAACATTCCGAAAAATGAGAAATTCTATACTCAGGAAGTGTATGATTACAATGCAGATGCTTATAATCGGGACGATGCCTTTTGGGAAAAGAACCGTTTGGAATCGCTCAATAAAGATGAAAAAGGCGTCTATAAAATGCTGGACACGCTCAAAACGGTCAAGAAATTCAAACGGCTTTATAATCTGGGAAGTATCCTCGCTTCGGGTTATGTGGAATTTCCGAGCATCAACTTTGATTACGGACCGATTTTCGCAACATTTGGCAATAATGATGTAGAAGGTGTGCGAATAAGGACTGGTGGACGAACGTATTTTGGACATAATGATTTGTGGCGATTGGAAGGCTACACAGCTTACGGGTTTAAGGATGACAAATTCAAATATGGTATATCAGGAAAATGGTTGCTCGATAAGAAAAACAGACTGATTATTTCCGGTGGAAACAGGCGTGATGTGGAACAAATTGGCGCCAATCTGACCTCGTCTTCCGACGTTTTGGGCAGAAGTTTGGCATCCTCTTCGGTTATCGGGACCAGTACAAATGATAAGCTCACCAATGTGAATTTGACCACTGCCTCCATTGAATTGGAGCCCGTGAAAAATCTGAATTTCCGTCTCAGTGGCACATACCGAACTTTAGAATCCGCTTCCAGCACTTTTAGTTTGGACTATTATACAGATGAAAGTCAAACTACAACAGCATCAACCATTCAGCAATACGAAAATGCTTTGTCAATTTCTTACTATCCCAAAAGGAAGATGACTGGTTTTGGAGTGGAACGTCTTACGGCCAATGATAATTTTGCGAGTTTATTCGCTGTCGTCACACGAGGGGACAAAGCAATTCTAAACAGTGATTTTGATTATACAAAAGTTCAGGCGTCTTACATACAGCCTTGGGCATTGGGTGGCTTTGGACGTCTGACCACCACAATAGAGGTTGGAAAGACCTTTGGAGACGTACCATTGGGTTTGTTGAACGTAGTGCCCGGGAATCAATCGTATTTCTCGATTTACAATACCTTCTCACAACTTGACTATTATGAATTCGTTACCGATACGTATGCTTCTTTACATTTGGAACACAACTTCAACGGACGCTTTTTCTCAAGAATTCCGTTGTTGCGTAAATACAACCTTCGAGAAATAGTTGGCATAAGAGGTGTTTGGGGAGATATTTCACAAGGAAATCGAGATTTGAATGCTTCAGGTTTGGAATATGTGGCACCAAACGACAAAATCTATTACGAATACAGTTTTGGTGTGGGCAACATTTTTAAAATCTTCCGTTTGGATTTTAACTTCCGAGGCAATTACCGCAATGTACCTGATGCACGTAATTTTGGGATTACAGGGAGTTTTGGGTTTAGTTTTTAAATGAATTAATCTTTAAAGGACTGATAATGTATCCAATAAGTTTCATTTGCAAACATCTTGACACTATTAAAACCTGCTTTTTTAAGCCATTCTAACTGATCTTCATAATTATCAGGTTTATCATATTCATTATAATGCTCCATTAACCACTCCCATTTTTCATTGTTACTATAATTATCTAACACAAATGCTTTCCATTGTTTAATTAAATTAGGATGATCGACATTGTTTTTGTTAATCATAAGATCTGAACAAGAAAAAATACCATCAGCATTTAACGATCCATATATTTTTTTAAAAAGGTCTTTTTTATCTTCAGCGTCACAATGGTGTAAACTAAAACCGGCAACAATATAATCGTAATGATTTTCTTTAAACTCAAAATCCTGAAAATAAGACGTTATATGTTTAATTGTTTGTAATTGGAATCGTTGCTTGCATAAATTTATCATTTCTTGCGAGGCGTCAATTAATGTATAGTTTGCATCTGGGAAAGTTTTTAATATAGTTGCTGTAACATTTCCATTTCCACAACCTAGATCCAATATCGATTTGGGTTGAAAGTTAGGAGGTAAATGGTCAATAAAACTAGACAATAAAGTGCCATAGTGAGGCACACATTTTATCATATCCTGAGTGTAGTTTTTTGAAAACTCATCAAATTCAGATACTATGTTGTCTTTTATTTTCATATTTATTCTAGTAACTCCAAATTAATCTAAATTTTCAAGATTATCATAATAATTTTTAATTGTTCAGACCTAAACAAAAATGTATCTTTGCAGCCCAAAATTAATTTTAATAATATTAATATAGATTCCTTCCAGAGAGGGAATTTCAAAATACTTTTAGCCATGACAATTAAAGGAAAAATAAGTTTTGATGTGCTTATCGAAATTCCAAAAGGAAGCCGTAACAAATATGAATATGATTTTGATCTAAAAAAAATCCGTTTCGACCGTTTGTTGTTCTCTTCCATGATGTATCCAGCTGATTATGGTTTCATCCCAGAAACTTTGGCGCTTGATGGTGATCCATTGGACGTTTTGGTTTTAGGCACAGAACCAACTTTCCCAATGTGTGTTGTACAAGTAAAACCAATCGGAGTTTTTCACATGGCCGACGAAAAAGGCAATGACGAGAAAGTGATTTGCGTACCAATTTCGGACCCTATTTGGAACAGTCTGAATGATTTATCAGATATGAATCCACATCAAATCAAGGAAATCGAGCATTTCTTTCAAGTCTATAAAGATTTGGAGAAAAAGAAAGTCGATGTTGGAGGTTGGGGAGATGCTGCCGAGGCGTACGACATTTTAAACAAATGTATTGAGCGCTATGAAAATAGTGAACATAAAACCAACGGAAACTTTACTATTTAAGCTATAATTAGTTGAAATATTTTGCACCCTTCTATAATAAAGTAGAAGGGTTTTTTTAATTCTTGTAGATTTTACTATTTTTGCCCATTAAAATATTAACAAAAATCAAATAACCAATATGGAATCAATGATGATTTATATGCCAATTGTACTGGCGCTTCTAGGATTAGCTTACATGCTTGTAAAAAAATCCTGGGTCATGAAACAAGACGCTGGAGATGGAAAGATGAAAGAAATTTCAGACCACATCTATGAAGGTGCTTTGGCATTCTTGAATGCAGAGTATCGACTTTTAGCGATTTTTGTGCTCGTCGTCAGTATCGCATTGACAGTAGTCTCTTTTGTAGTTCCCACAACGCATTGGCTAATCGTGATTGCTTTTATTTTTGGTGCCTGTTTTTCTGCCTTTGCAGGAAACATCGGGATGAAAATCGCAACAAAAACAAATGTAAGAACAACACAAGCTGCTCGTACAAGTTTACCAAATGCACTTAAAGTTTCTTTTGGAGGGGGTACTGTAATGGGATTGGGTGTTGCTGGATTGGCTGTACTGGGTCTTACTACATTTTTTATAATTTTCTTCCATTATTTCATGGGTGGAGTTTGGACTTCAACTGCAGATATGACAGTTGTATTGGAAACTCTTGCCGGTTTTTCCCTTGGCGCTGAATCGATTGCATTATTTGCTCGGGTTGGTGGAGGAATTTACACAAAAGCTGCCGATGTTGGAGCCGATTTAGTTGGTAAAGTAGAAGCTGGAATCCCAGAAGACGACCCTCGAAATCCTGCAACGATTGCAGATAACGTTGGAGACAACGTTGGTGATGTAGCTGGGATGGGAGCCGATTTATTTGGGTCGTATGTAGCTACAGTACTTGCCGCAATGGTGCTTGGTAATTATGTGATTAGAGATATTATTGTTTACCATCAAACAACATTAAATGAATTATCTTACAATTTTAACGATGCATTTGGTGGGATTGGCCCTATATTATTACCAATGTCCATTGCTGGTGTTGGTATCATTATTTCTATCATTGGAACACTATTGGTGAAAATAAAGAGTAACGACGCAAAAGAATCTCAAGTTATGGGTGCATTAAACGTTGGAAACTGGACTTCAATAATATTAGTAGCGATAGCTTGCTTCGGCTTGGTTACTTGGATGTTGCCAGAGACAATGAGAATGAACTTTTTCGGAGAAGGTTTACAGGAAATCTCTTCAATGCGTGTGTTCTACGCAACGTTAGTCGGATTAGTTGTAGGTGCTGGAATTTCTTCGGTAACCGAATATTATACAGGGTTGGGCAAAAAACCCATCTTAAAAATCGTACAACAATCAAGCACAGGTGCAGGAACAAACATCATTGCTGGTTTGGCAACCGGTATGATTTCTACTTTCCCTTCAGTTTTATTGTTTGCCAGTGCCATTTGGGCATCTTATGCATTCGCTGGATTCTACGGTGTGGCATTGGCTGCATCAGCCATGATGGCGACGACCGCTATGCAATTGGCCATCGATGCTTTTGGTCCTATATCTGATAACGCTGGTGGAATTGCTGAAATGAGCGAACAAGAACCAATTGTAAGAGAACGTACAGATATTCTGGATTCAGTTGGTAATACAACGGCTGCAACCGGTAAAGGCTTTGCCATTGCTTCTGCAGCATTGACTTCGTTGGCATTGTTTGCAGCTTATGTAACCTTCACAGGAATAGATGGAATAAACATCTTTAAAGCACCTGTCTTGGCGATGTTATTTGTAGGTGGTATGGTGCCTGTAGTATTCTCAGCCTTGGCGATGAATGCTGTTGGAAAAGCTGCGATGCAAATGGTCAATGAAGTACGTCGTCAGTTTAGAGAGATTCCAGGAATTATGGAAGGTACAGGAAAACCAGAATATGATAAATGTGTGGCAATTTCCACCAAAGCGTCATTGAAAGAAATGATGCTCCCAGGTGTATTGACTATTGGATTCCCATTGGTAATTGCATTTGTACCTATGATTTTTGGAATGAATCATTTGGCGATTGCTGAAATGTTAGGTGGGTATATGGCTGGTGTAACTGTGAGTGGTGTACTTTGGGCGATTTTCCAGAACAATGCTGGAGGTGCTTGGGACAATGCTAAAAAATCTTTTGAAGCTGGAGTTCTGATTAATGGAGAAATGACCTTTAAAGGTTCTGATGCTCACAAAGCTGCCGTTACTGGTGATACTGTTGGTGATCCTTTCAAAGACACCTCTGGACCATCGATGAACATTTTGATTAAATTGACTTGTTTGATTGGTTTGGTCATTGCTCCTATTTTAGGTGGACATACTACAGAAGAAGTTGTAGATAACAACACTCAAGGTGTTGAAGTGATACGTTCAATTTCTGTAGAAATTCAGGATGGTAAAAATATTCCAAATACTGCAAAAGCAACAGTTACCACAACTTCAATTGTAGATGGTCAAACCGTAGAAGTTAAAAAGTCTTTTGACGGTGATTTGGAAGATGTAACAGAAAAATCAAGTGCTTATGCAAAAGCACAACATGAAAAGAACTGATACTATAGAATATTAAAATTCAAAGCCACGAATAACGTGGCTTTTTTAGTAATTTTATTTCTATAAAATAAGAACAATACATGAGTTGGTTCAAAAAAGACCCTTTACAAATTATTGTCTTCCAAAGTTATGGGACCAATTCCCATTTATATATTCGAGGTAGAGCTTTGGAGGACGAATCAATTGATTTGGAAGGTAAACATCCGATAGAACTGCTCATCAATGCCTACAAACGTTTTGATGCGGATGAAATTAGAAATACAATCTTAATCTTAAAATTACCAAACAATTTCGTTGTTGAAACTCAAACCGACGACAAAGGTTATTTTCTGATTGATGAGACTGTTGAAAATCTACAACAGATGACCAATGAAATAGGTTGGTTGCAAATCACGCTTGCCTATAAATCGTTGATTCAAACGAGATCAATTCAATTGGAAAATCGTTTCCCAGGAGAAATGTTGATTCCTGAAAATTATTCCTTTGGAGTTGCAAGTGATATTGATGATACAATTCTTCAAACTGGTATGGTGTCGTTTTTCAAATGGCGTGTTATCTACAACACATTTTTAAAAACAGCCAGAAAACGTGTGCCTTTGGAAGGAGCCGCAGAATTTTATCATCTATTGCATCATGGAAAATCGGGGAAAGAAACCAATCCCATTTTTTATGTGAGCCACAGCCCTTGGAATATGTATCGCTATCTGGAATTTTTTCTGAAGAAAAACAATTTTCCAAAAGGCCCCATCTTGCTTCGCAGTTTCGGATCATTTCTCAAGAGAAAAGACATTTCAGAAAAACCTCAAAAGCAAAAAGAAATTTACAACATACTGAAAACCTATCCAGATTTAAAACTGATTTTGATCGGCGACAGCGGGGAACATGATGCTGACATCTATCTCGAAATTGCCCAAACACATCCAGATCGAATTCTTGCCATTTATTTGCGCAGTGTGAAACACAAAAAGAAAATGCTACGTGTCAAAGGATTGTATGAAACTTACAAAACCACGCCAGCTCTTTTGGTGGAAAGTAGCAAGCAAGCGATTGAACATGCTCGGGAGAATGGGTTTATAGCGTAAAGTGGAACGCTGATGAAAAATGTTTTATTCCTTTTTAATCCAATGTATATTTAGTCCGCTATCCGGTTTAACCCATTTAAAGTTTCACGTCAGCAAAGGCCCACGATTTTTTGAATAAAGCCTTTGTTTTTTGGACGTTTTCGGCATCATTAAGTTTTTCATAAGCCAAAATTAAACCATGCTGTGCCCAACCATTATTTGGAAAATGTTTCAAATCTTCCTTATATGTGGAAATCGCTTCACTATATTGCCCAGCTTGGATTTCAACAGCTCCAAGAGAATGTCTAATGGAGAAAAACCAATCGGGTGGCTCATTATAATTTAAGGCATCTTCCATAGCCACAGCGTTCTTTAATAGAGTGATACTTTGATCAAAGTCTTTTTCTTTCGCCAAAATTTCAGCTTTCAAAACATTTTTTGCTATCTGTACCAACTCATACACCGAATTGATATCCCAAATCGTAGTCTCTTTCAAGCTAACATCTTCCGATAAAATTTCGAGTTGAGCCAATTCGGCCTTAGATTTATCCATGTCACCTTTCCCTAAATATGCCATTCCCTCTGCATAATGCTTAACTGCTTTTGGATATTTTAAAGCATAGGTCTTTAGATTCATATTGAGGACGTCGTCCCATTTTTTGAATTTCACTGCAACGTAATATGGGATTGTGTAATAATGTTGTAAAGTTCCCCAACCCGGTTGTTTCATTAGATCCGGATGTACATGTTCTGAGACTTTCATTGCGCCAATCATAGCCCAATTGCTGTTTCCTTCGAGGGTTGCGGTGGCAGCCATAAAATGATAATTATGTGGATAGTATGCAAGAGGATAAGCACCTTGTGCGTGACATGCTGTTACATAATTACTGTCCGCTTTTACTGCTGCTATATTGGAAAGTGTGCCTTTATGATATTCTCCAGTCCTGATGTAAGTATGTGATGGCATATGCAATAAATGTCCGGATCCCGCAACCAACCCTTCATCAAAGAGTTTAGCCGAAGCATTGGCACGTTCGGGCGTACTTGAGGCTTCAACCGCATGAATATAAAAATGATTTGCTGCAGGATGTTTAGGATCTCTTTTGATTAACGATTCCAATAGGGCTACAATTTCAACGGTCCAAGGTTTTTCGCTGCCATCTTTCTCATTCAAATCCCAAGGATGCAGATCCATTAGTGATTCGGCATATAAGGCACTGATTTCAGTATCGTCAGGATATTTTTGATAGAGTTGTTTCATGGCATCTGAATAAGCATGGTCCAAAGTACTTCTATCTTCTGGTGGTTCGGCCGCATAACGCAACTCTAAGGCATGGATAAAACCTTTTTCTTTTGAAGTAGCAGTAACTGAAAGTTTTTTGGCTGTTTGAATTGCTTCATAGGCACGCTCATAATTATCAGGCTCCATCCCTGCATTATAATTTGGACCCAAAACATAGGCAAAGCCCCAATAGGCCATCGCACAATTGGGATCCAATTTGGTGGCATAATAAAAAGAACGAGCTGCTTCTGCATGGTTAAAGGCATAGGCCAAGGCCATCCCCTGATTAAAATAACGCTGTACCAAAGTGTCTTTGGTAGTGATTGGATAATGGATTACATCATACCCTTCTAAAAGTGGGGCGATATTGTCTCCTTGGTACCAAGCCGCATCTGTAACTGGTGGTATACAGCCATATCTGGATATTGGGATTTCTGAAATTGTAATACCCTGATTTTCCTTATGGCTTTTTTTACAAGAAACCATTATTAGAAGTAATCCAGCCACTGTGAAGACTAAATTTTTCATAATTTAGAGTATTTGATAACCAACAAGTTGAATATATAAAAATATGAAAAATAACGCAACAGACACCAGAGTGATAGTAACTAATTTAACATGGATTCAATAATTTTAACAATGAGTCAATATCTGAATGCTCACTTGTTTTAGACAATATTTATATTCAAAAAAAAAGGTTTATGAAATTATCCAAACGCCAGAGTAAGCTAAATGGTTCCAAAGCAATGAAGATTGCAAAGAATGCAAATGGGGGAAAAAATTTAAAATTATTTATAATGATAGTCAAAAGCTGACACCTTTTTTGTCATCATCGTTCGATCTTCCCAAATCACTATTTCAAATTCTTAAAATACTCATAAGTAGCATATTGCGAGCGCACTTCAGGTTTGTCATTCTTGACGTACTCATTTTTCTGTTTAGCATCAATGATTCTGGCTTTCACATTATCTGACAATTGAATATCAATCACATCGCGGATAGTTTTAAAATGGTCTGGGTCTAGAATCGGAGTAACCACCTCAATACGATGGCTCAAGTTACGCGTCATCCAGTCAGCTGAACCTATATACATTTTTTCATCACCACCATTTCCAAATATATATACCCGGCCATGTTCCAAAAAGCGATCAAGAATACTGGTGATATAAATATTTTCACTCTGTCCTTTGATGCCAGGCACCAAACTGCACATTCCACGAATCAACAATCGAATATGAACACCTTTTTGGCTTGCCTCATATAGCAGTTTAATCATGTTTTTGTCCTGAAGGCTGTTCATCTTCAAGATAATCATTCCTTCTTTCCCGGACTGCGCTAAGAGGATTTCATTCTCAACCAAGCTCACAAATTGGTAACGCATTGTAAATGGTGAGACCAATAATTTTTTCGCTTTTGGGACGATGAAAATGCCTTCCAAAACCAAGAAAATCTTGTTGAGCTCCTGTGTGATTTTCTTGTTGTTGGTCATCAAGCCAAAATCGGTGTAAAGTTTTGCGGTCTTTTCGTTGAAATTTCCAGTGCCGATGTAACAATACCGTTTTATTTCTTCATCTTCACCACGTTCGATGTACAATATTTTAGAGTGTACTTTGATACCTGGATAACTATAAATGACATCGGCGCCATTTTCTTTGAATATATCACCCCATTTGAGGTTGTTGTCCTCATCGAATCGGGCTTTCACTTCAATAAAAACCACCACTTTCTTTCCGTTTTTAGCCGCTTTTGCAATGGCAGAATTCAAACGTGAGTCCTCTGCAAGTCGATACATCGTCATTTTGATGACTTTTACTTTTGGATCTATAGCGGCTTCTTCCAGTAATTTAATAATGGGCTCAAACGATTGATACGGATAGTGCATCAACTGATCTTTTGTGTCAATGGCAGTAAACATCGAATCGAACTCCTTAACTACAGGATGTGGCAAAGGTGGCAATGGTTCAAAATATAAATCCTTTTCCGTCGGATTTGGAAACTTAAAAAAGTCCTTGAAATTATGGTACGTACCGCCCAAAACAATATCGACATTCGTGATGTCCAAG
>JBDSFP010000330.1:0-5156 GCA_039919415.1 Aquaticitalea sp.
GTGCCTCTGTTGGCACATGAAATGATGGAAAACAGCACCAGAATAAACAAGAAAACTTTATAAAAAGTAGGACGTATTCGCAAATTCAAAATTTTAGACAAAGTAACAATTTATTTGGGAATCCCGAAGCATCGGGACGAAAATCATTCTGCAATTGCCATGGTAGCAACACTTATGGTCACGCCTTCAATAGTGAGCAACTCATTGGCGCAAGCTTCAAGTGTCGCTCCTGTAGTAATGATGTCGTCAACCAGCAAAATGTGCTTCCCTTTTAAGGAATGGGATTCTGAAATCGAAAAATCAGCCTCGTGCGTCAAGATACGTTTCAATCGATCCTTAAAAACCTGTGTCGAAGTAGCTTTGGTCTTTACCAGAACTTTTGAGTTGTATTCAACATTCAGTGCTTTGGCAATCGCCATTCCAAATTTATCCACTTGATTGTAGCCACGTTTTCGCAATTTTGATTTATGTAATGGCACTGGCACCACCACATCAATATCCTTGTAAACTTCAAGTTGCCTCAATTCTTCACCAAGCCATTGACCGATAAACACGCCGACCTCCTCATGACCTTTATATTTTAGGTTGTGTATGAGGTGCTGAACAATGCCTTTTTTGTTGAACCATAAAAGACTGGTTGCATGTTTATAATTGACCCGGCCGTACAACCGTTTTGCCACGGCATTGTCATCTTCTGAATGGAAATTTGTTATGGGCAATTCGTTTCTGCAAAAGGTACAGATATAGGCTTCATTATCGCCCAAATGACCATCGCATGCAAGACAAACTTTCGGAAAGAACAAGTTTAACAAATTTATTACCATTTTATCGATTAAAAGAAGATAACACAAACATAATATATAATTTCGCAACTTATTAACTAACTAGTCCATAACATCCCTCAATAATTACGAATGATAGTTAACCCTCAATTATTTAACTACAGATTAATTATAGGTTCCTTAATAGTTGCTTTTGCGGTTTTGACTGTTTTTAGTTTTAACAACTACGAATCAATAAAAGCACATCAGCAATTTTTGGTACAAGAAAAAAAATTGGTCGAAACCGAGTTGTCGCAAATGATTACGCGCTACGATGAGGTTGCTAGTAACAATGATTACATGTCTTCCAAACTTGAGGACGCTAAAAACACTGCCAATTGGGCACTGGATTCGTTACGTTTGTTAAAAAGCGATCTTTCCGTAATTACCCGATTTAAAGCCGAGCTGATCGATTTTAAGAATAAGAACAAGCTATTGTTCTTGACCATTGATTCTTTAAACAGTGTAAATCACAATTTCGAACAGGAGAAATTATTGGCACAAAATCAATTAAAAAAACAACTTGACGCCAATTCGTCCCTTCTTAAGAAAAATGCATCTCTAAGCAAAACGATTGAAAAGGGTGCGCTTTTGACTGCAAATTCCTTTAAGGCAAAGGCCTACCAGGCTCACAATGGTAGACTTTATGAAACCAGAAAAGCACACAGGGCCGAAACCATTGAAGTCTGTTTTACCTTGGCGGAAAATGCACTAACGGAAAAAGGAAAGAAAGAATTATATATACAGATTGTCAATCCAAAAAACAACGTCATTGCAGATAAAGGTGCTATTGAATTTGGTGAATCTTCACTTATTTATAGTACGAAAACAAGCGTCAGTTACAATAATGAAGTTTTGGATGTCTGTACAAATATTATGTCTGACCCAACTGACAAACCGCTTACCAAAGGCACTTATTTTGTATCTGTTTTCTTTAAAGACAGAAAATTGGGAAGCACGCAGATTGTCCTTGATTAAATCCTAAATATATTTGTGAAAACCGTTCCATTAATTGGAGCGGTTTTTTATTTTTGCATCATGGTAACCAACGACGATCAATTCAAAAAAGTAATCTCCCATGCCAAGGAATATGGTTATGTATTCCAAAGCAGTGAAATATACGATGGCTTAAGTGCAGTCTATGACTACGCACAAAACGGCGCCGAACTCAAAAAAAACATTCGCGATTATTGGTGGAAAGCCATGGTGCAAATGCACGACAATATTGTCGGCATTGATGCGGCAATCCTTATGCATCCAACCACTTGGAAAGCTTCCGGTCACGTTGATGCTTTCAACGATCCATTGATTGATAACAAGGATTCGAAAAAACGTTACAGAGCGGATGTTTTGATAGAAGATTATTGCGCAAAAATTGAATCCAAAATCGACAAGGAAGTTGAGAAGGCTGGAAAACGGTTTGGTGATTCTTTTGACAAGCAGCAATTTTTGGAAACCAATCAACGCGTTGTTGAATATCAGGAAAAAATAGACACCACCCTTTCACGCATGGCAAAATCTTTGGGAAAAGAAGATTTGGCTGATGTGAAAGCCCTGATTGAAGAACTTGAAATTGCCGATCCATTGACTGGAAGTAGAAATTGGACCGAAGTCAAACAATTCAACTTAATGTTTGGCACAAAAATCGGTGCTTCCGCAGAAAATTCAATGGATTTATATCTGCGACCAGAAACGGCTCAAGGTATTTTTGTGAATTTCCTCAACGTTCAAAAAACAGGACGTATGAAGATTCCATTTGGAATTGCCCAAACGGGAAAAGCCTTTAGAAATGAAATCGTCGCTAGACAATTCATATTTAGAATGCGTGAGTTCGAACAGATGGAAATGCAATTTTTCATCAAACCAGGTACACAAAAAGAATGGTTCGAACATTGGAAAGAAACTCGAATGAAATGGCATTTATCTTTGGGAATGGGCACGGAAAATTACCGTTTTCACGATCATGAGAAATTGGCGCATTATGCCGATGCCGCCACGGATATTGAATTTAAATTCCCATTCGGATTTAAGGAATTGGAAGGCATTCATTCTCGTACCGATTTCGATTTGAAACAACACGAAGCCTTTTCAGGTAAAAAATTACAATATTTTGACCATGAAATGAATGAAAGTTATGTGCCTTATGTTCTTGAAACTTCAATAGGATTGGACAGAATGTTCTTGGCTGTGTTCTCTAATTCGTTGGTTGAAGAAGTATTGGAAAACAATACCACCCGAACTGTTTTAAAATTGCCAGCAGTTTTGGCGCCTGTGAAAGCAGCCGTGTTGCCTTTGGTCAAAAAAGATGGGCTGCCTGAAATTGCAAGACAGATTGTCAACGATTTGAAATGGGATTTCAATGTGGATTATGATGAAAAGGATGCGGTAGGAAGACGTTACAGACGCCAAGATGCCAACGGAACACCGTTTTGCATCACAATAGACCACGAAACGTTGGAGAACAACACCGTAACTATTCGTCATCGTGACACCATGGAACAAAAACGTGTAAAAATCGAAGATTTGCGCGACCTTATCAAACAGGAAGTGGATGTTAAGACTTGGTTGATGAAAATGTAAAAAAATAAAATTCCAATCTCCATTGATATGGGGATAAAATCCAAAATCCAAGTGAATTGCTTGGATTTTGCTTTTAAAAATACGCCTTCAACTGAATAATTCCAGTATGGATGGTTTTGGAGGTTTCTGTTTTTCGGCCGAAGTAATTCAAATTCAAATCCAAAAAGGTGGTCAATTTTTTTTGTGCAAGCAAGCTCCAGGTAAAGTTCTTTCCTGGCTGCAATCCTTCCAACATTTGATACGATACTGGTGTGTTGGCATTGCCATTGAACGTATTGTCAAAAAAATTGATTTCCCCATTGATGGCTATTTTTTGGGCATTGTTATAAGTGAATGAGACGCCATAATTATTCTGTAGCAAAGTTTCCATATCTCCTACCAAATTGTCTTTCGTGGTATATTGATAAAAGACATCAAAGCGTGCATTTTCATTGAACAGATAGGACAATTTAGGCTGCAATCGGACTTCATCAATTTGATAATTTCGAGAGGCGAAATTCTCACTTAAACTTTCGTTTTTCTCCAAACTCGATTTTAAGTTGACCAACCAACTCGTCGCAAATTTATGATTGAAATTCAGTTGATGGCTTTTCAGCTTGTTTTCCTGAAATCCAATGGACAATAAAGTTCTGCTCGTGTTGGTCAAAAAAGTATAGGAGGTGGTATAGCGCTGTTTTCCTCTGTTATAAAAAATGACATTCCGCACACTTTTGTTGAGCGCCAATTGGTTATCGTCAGTATTAGAGAAAGGATTTAAATCAAAGGAATTGCCTTCTTTTCGTATTTTCCGATCCACCAAATAAGAGGTTTGATTATAACAGTGTGACCAAAATTGCTTCGATTTACTACCGTCCACAGACCATTGTTGCGGATTGATGGTCAAGGTTTGGCTCAACCTGTTCTGATGCGTTTTGACAAAGATTTGGTTTGGCAATAGGACTCTAATATATTCCCCTTGATCTTGAAACTGTGCAATTTCAAACTCATTCAACTCTTGTATGCCGTTGCCATTGTAATCAATCCATGTGTAAGCACCTTGACCAGGATCTACTTTTACATAAGTAAAATCCTGCTGGGGCAAACTACCTGAATTGGTCTCAAAAATCGTGTTCCATTGCACAATCTGTTCAAACAGCTGTTGATTATACATCAGTCTTGAATTTAAGGAATTTTCATCTTCTATAGCATCATCCACCGATTTTAATTTTCTATAATTTACATAAATTCCCAAATCGGTTTTTGTGTTTTGGATGATTTTCGATTTGACGTAATAAGTATTTGAATTGCTCACAGTTTTTACTTCATTCAAACGCAAGCTGTCATTGATACGATGCTTATAACCAACTTCAGCAAATACTTTCGTACTATCTCCTAACCCATAAAAAACTTCGGCAGACTTAAAACGTTGGCTCAAAGCTGTTAAACTATCGCTGATTTTTTCTCGTTGTTCGTTATCTTCAGCAGCCAATTTTGTACCAATCCATTGCAAGTTGAAACTGTAAGAAATTCTGTTGAACGATCTTAAAAAAGTAGACCTGGAAACATCGCTAGTGGTGCTCAACACACTTGAATTTGTGAACAGATTCCATCGATTGAATCTCAAATTCGCCAAAGCGCTGTGCCGATTTCCATTGAAATTTTCAGAATAATTGAGATGTTCATATTTATAGAATGCAATTCCTTTTTCTGGATGCGCCAACTCCAGACCGGCTGTCAAAAGATTTTGGTTGCCGCGTGGCATGTCCAGATTCCAAT
>JBDSFP010000388.1:0-5117 GCA_039919415.1 Aquaticitalea sp.
AAAAGTTGAAATCCTCTGGAGGTCCAATTACACAAGACAATACCTCTGTTGAATATTACTGTACTATTTTTGCCGCTCAGGAATCACCTTTAAAAGAAGGCTTGCTTTGGGTTGGAAGTGATGATGGCTTGATTCACATAACTCAAAATGGTGGTCAAACTTGGGAAAACGTCACACCCAAAGGAATGCCAGAATGGATGATGATCAATAGCGTGGAACCAAGTGCTTTTGATGCAGGGACATGTTATGTGGCAGGCACCAAATACAAAACAGGCGATTTCGCTCCGTATTTGTATAAAACCACCGACTACGGAAAGACATGGACTAAAATCACGAACGGCATTGCTCCAGAACATTTTACAAGAGTTGTCCGTGAAGACCCAAAACAAAAAGGATTGTTGTATGCAGGCACCGAGACGGGAATGTATATTTCATTTGATGATGGCAAAAACTGGAAACCATTTCAACTGAATTTACCAATCGTTCCAATTACCGATTTAGCAATAAAAGATGATAATCTGATTGTCGCCACACAAGGAAGAAGTCTATGGATAATCGATGATTTGACTGTACTACGCCAACTTTACAATTCGACTTCAGCTTCAACTTCAACTTCATCTTCAAGGTTATTAAAACCAATGGACACTTATAGAATGGGTGGAGGAACTCGAAAAGACAGCAAAACTTCCGGCTCCAACCATCCAAATGGTGTGATGACCTATTTTAATTTGAAGGAGTTTGATGAAAAGAAAGATACGATTTTATTGACTTATTTTGACAGAAAGGGCGACACGATAAAAACCTTTTCAACGGCCAACAAAAAGAAAGACAAACTTGAGGTCAAAAAAGGCATGAACCTATTTGTTTGGGACATGGCTTATGAAGGTGCCGAAAAACTGGATGGCATGATTTTATGGTCGGCAAGTTTGGATGGCCCGAAAGCCATTCCAGGAACTTATAAAGTAAATTTAAAAGTGAATAATGAAACCCTAACACAACCTTTCACGATTGTTGCTGATCCAAGAGCAGAAAGCACGCAAGCGGATATGGAAAAACAATTTGAATTCATCAAGGATGTGAACAAAACGCTGGATGACGCCCACAAATCCATAAAAAAAATCAGGAATATCCGAGACCAATTGACGGCTTTTGAAACGCAATACAAAGACAATGAAAGTGTGAAAGAGTTGCTGGAAAAGGCAAAAAAACTCAAAGAGGAATTCACGAAAATCGAAGAAGCACTCTATCAAATCCAGAATAGGAGTGAACAAGATCCATTGAATTTCCCTATAAGACTGACTGACAAATTGGGAGGCTTAAGTTCAGCCTTGAGTATGGGAAATTTTGCCCCAACAGATCAGGATATCGCCGTAAAGGATGAACTAACAGCACAAATTAAAACACAATTGGATGCTTTCAATAAATTTATGAGTGATGAAATTACAGCATTCAACGCAGCCTTCAATGCCAAAAATTTGAATTATTTGTTTGTTGAAAAGTAATGGAATACTATGAGTATATAAAATCCCTTCATCTTATTTTTGTCATTACATGGTTCGCAGGTTTGTTTTACATTCCGCGATTATTTGTCTATCAAATTGAAGCCTTCCACAAACCATCCCCAGAAAAGGAAATTTTAGGAGCGCAACTCAAATTGATGGCAAAAAGATTGTGGACCATCATCACATGGCCATCTGCTTTTTTGGCCATTGGCTTTGCCATCTGGCTGATCATATTAATACCGGGCTGGCTGCAACAAAGTTGGATGCAGGTTAAATTGATCTTTGTAACATTGCTCATCATTTATCATTTAAAAACCCATCAATTCTACAAAGAATTGCAATGCGATGAGGTCAAAAAAACTTCAAATTTCATGCGGCTTTGGAATGAAGGTGCCACATTTATTCTGTTTTCAGTCGTGTTTTTGGCCATTCTAAAAAATTCCATCAATTGGATATTTGGAATGATTGGCCTCATCGTATTGGGAATTATGTTGATGTTGGGTTTCAAGATTTATAAAAACATCAGACAGAGAGATTCGAATAATTAAAATCCCAGATTCCAGATTCAAGTTTCCAGATTCAAGTTTCCAGATTCAAGTTTCCAATTATTTTATTCTAGTGTTGCGTAGCTAATACGCTTTAGATTATTTTGATTTTTAGCTTTTTCCTTTTTCTCATTGGAATTTGGAATTTTGTTTTGAGTTTTATCCAAAGGATTTTTGGTTCAATTATTGTTATATTTAGCCATCGATACTTCTGAATGAAATCAAGAAAACTTTCCTTACGTGTTCGCATTTTCATCGCCATGATTCTCTTGGTGCTCATTGCTTCCATCTTGATTGCTGGTGTCACGATTTATCAATATAATCAAGAAGCGCATGATTATCACAAGGAACGGTTGGAACGAAAAGAGGAAAACATTCGTCGCAGTATCGATTTTGTGATTCGGGAAACAACGTATCCGGTAACTACCGAAAAAATCTCCTTGATTTTCAAAGATGAAATTTATAAGATTGCAGACATACATCAAAATGACATCAATTTGTACGATCTGGAAGGTGGCCTGTTAAAATCCTCAAGGGCGAGCATTGAAGGCGATTCACTTCCTAAATGTTTGACTGCCCAAATTCTTAATGAAATCTCCAATACGGCAAGTCATCGTTTTGTTGAGAAAACGGAAAAAGATAATAAAACCTATCGATCTTCCTACACCTATATTACCGACCAAAAATTCAAACCCTTGGCCATTTTAAATTTGCCGTATCTTGAAAATGACGACTTTTTGAACAAGGAATTGAGCGAATTCATGATTCGTTTAAGCTACGCTTATCTGTTTATGCTTTTAATTGCGGTGATTTTGGCATTTTATCTTTCAAAATACATCACAAAAACCTTGAAAATGGTCAGTGACAAAATCAATGCCACACGACTGGAGAGACGAAACAAAAAAATAGACATCGATTCTTCAAGTGAAGAGATTGCAACCTTGGTCAATTCTTATAACAGCATGATTGATGAGCTGGAAGAAAGTGCCGTAAAATTGGCGACCTCCGAACGTGAACAGGCTTGGCGAGAAATGGCAAAACAAGTGGCGCACGAGATTAAGAATCCATTGACACCAATGCGTTTGAGCGTTCAGAGTTTTCAGAGAAAATTCGACCCAACAGACCCCAGTATCCTTCGAAAAGTGGATGAATATAGTAAAACCTTGATCCAACAAATCGATACCATGAGTTCCATTGCTTCGGCGTTCTCGAATTTTGCAAAAATGCCTGCACAACAGAATGAAACCCTGAATGTCGTCAACATCGTGAAATTAGCTCTTGATATTTTCAGCGAAGATTATATATTTTTTAATGCCGATGAAGACGAAATAATTGCCCAATTTGATCGGACACAATTGATTCGAGTCGTGACAAATTTGGTTAAAAATGCCATACAGGCAATTCCAGAAGATAGAGATCCTAAAATCATGGTGACTGTAATGTCTGAAAACGAAAATGTCAATATCTGTGTCATGGATAATGGCATCGGTATTTCCGAACAAAACAAAGCAAAGGTTTTTGAACCTAAATTTACTACTAAAACCAGTGGCATGGGACTTGGTCTTGCCATGGTCAAAAATATTGTGGAAACTTATAATGGAAGTATTACCTTTACATCTGAACATGGAAAAGGAACAACCTTTACTGTTTCTTTCCCTAAAGAATAGTCTTTAGATACTGTGACTTTTCTCATAATTGAGAAGGCAGCACATAATTTTTTACAACACTAAAATGTCCTACCAAAACATCCTTTCCAAAACCATCGATGGCATAACTACCATAACCATCAACCGCCCGAACAAATTGAACGCACTCAATAAAGCAACGATTCAAGAATTGCATGACGCTTTTGAGGCTGCCAACAAGGACAAAAAGACCAAGGTTATCATCATTACAGGCAGTGGGGAAAAAGCATTTGTAGCTGGTGCCGACATCAGCGAATTTGCCGATTTTGATGTGGAAAATGGTGGAAAACTCTCGGCGAAAGGGCAGGAATTGCTGTTTGATTTTGTTGAAAATCTATCGACTCCGGTAATTGCCGCGATCAACGGATTTGCGCTTGGCGGCGGTTTGGAATTGGCGATGGCCTGTCATTTCCGGATTGCGAGCGATACCGCCAAAATGGGACTTCCGGAAGTATCACTTGGAGTCATTCCTGGTTATGGAGGCACACAACGTTTGCCACAATTGGTTGGTAGAGGTAGAGCGATGGAAATGATCATGACTGCTGGGATGATAGATGCTGAAACAGCACAATCTTATGGACTGGTCAATCATGTGACGACACAAGAGGAATTAATGCCGTTATGTGAAAAGATTGCGGGTAAGATCATGCGCAATTCTTCGGTTGCCATCAAATCGGCCATCAAAGCAATCAATGCCAATTATAAAGATGGTGTTGATGGATTTAAGGTGGAAATAAAACAATTTGGGAAGTGTTTCGGCACCGAAGATTTTACTGAAGGCACAACTGCTTTTTTAGCGAAACGTAAAGCTGATTTTCCAGGAAAATAATTTAGTCTTTTATCTTTAAGATAAATCCTCTATTATGAACATTTTCAATTTTTATTGAGGAATCGTAATTAAGGTATTTACGCAAATGTGTTATAAATACATTAAGACTCTTCTTGTTAAAATAATCGTGTCTCCCCCACAAACTGGTTAAAATATCTTTATGGCTACATAAAGTGTTTTTATGAATTACTAAATGTTGCAAGAGTTGAGTTTCTCTATTAGTTAATGTATATCTTGTATTCTTATATTCTAGTTTTTGACTTAATACATTAAAAATGTAATCACCAATTTTATAAGTTTCCACTACTTTTTCAATTTGACTGGGATTTTCCAATCTCGTTAGTAATGATTTAATCCTTACAACAAGCTCTTCTTCATCAATTGGCTTTTTTAAATAATCTATCGCCCCAATTGAAAACCCTTTTAGAACATCAACTTTTAACGATCTTGCGGTTAAAAAAATAAATGGAAGATTTGAGTGCAGGTTTTTAATTTTTTGCGCCAATTCAAAACCATCCACATCAGGCAACATGATATCTAAAATTGCCAGATCATA
>JBDSFP010000393.1:0-3129 GCA_039919415.1 Aquaticitalea sp.
ATCAGGGAGAATTTTCGGGTGATTTTACTCCGGATTATATAAGTGCAGAAAAAAACAAAATTCTATTTCTTGAAAATCCCCAAATCAATTGGGATGAATTGTACCAAGCCAATCAAAAGCCAATAGTAAATTCTCAAGGAGACATTACAGGATATCAACCCTCAAAAAGTCATTATGTTTTATATGAAGATCGAACAGACGACAAGACATTTGCAGCCAATACAAACCTAAATATTCAAATAACCGAAAATAGCACTTTTGATGGCGGAATCACTTTTCGGAATTTGAAATCACATCAATTTCAATCTCTTTTGGATTTGCTTGGAGGTGAATATTTTGAAGATATCGACGCATTTTATAGCGGAGATCAGGCACAATCTGATTTGCAAAACCCTAATCGCCAAGTAAAAAAAGGAGATACTTACGGCTATAATTTTAATCTTTTAGCGACTACTATTGATGCTTTTACACAGTTTAAATTCAATTATAACAAAATTGATTTTTATTTGGCACAAACTTATTCGGTTTCCAATTATCAAAGGGAAGGTTTATATCAAAATGGGATTTATCCAACATCTTCTCTTGGTAAAAGTCAAAAAGTAAATTTTGAAAATTTTGGTTTCAAAGGCGGATTTACCTATAAAATTTCAGGCAAACAATTGTTGTTTTTTAACGGAATGCATCTTACAAGAGCGCCTTCACTTCGAAATACTTTTTCAAATTCCCGCTTGAATAATTCAGTTGTTGATGGCGTTGAAAATGAAAATATCAGTAGTGCCGAAGCCAATTATATTTTCCGTTCACCCAAACTTAAAATCAGAACAACAGTTTATTATACTTTGATAAAAAACAGTACGAAAACTTCCTTTTTCTATGCTGAAGGAATTTTTGACAGAGGTGCGAGTTACAACAATACAGATGCATTTGTAAGTCAGACTTTGACACACTTGGACAAGAAAAATATTGGAGCAGAACTAAGTTTTGAATATCAAATCTCTTCCACACTCAAAAGTACTTTGTCTGCCGCTTATGGCAATTATACTTATAATAGTAATCCTAATGTTTCCATAACAAATGATGCCAATGCTGCAAAAGGTGATACACAAGCAACATTTGATTTTGGAGAATCCTATCTTAAAAATTACAAACAATCAGGTATGCCACAACAAGCATATTCAATAGGATTAGAATATAGGGATCCAAAATATTGGTGGTTAGGAGCAAACATTAATTATCTCACAGAAAGTTATATTGATGTTTCGCCCATTGCCAGAACAGCCAGGTTTTATAAAAATCCCATAAGTGGTCTTGTTTTTCCCGAAGCGACAGAACAACGGGCATCTGCTTTATTAAAACAGGAGAAATTTGACCCTATTTCATTATTAAATATTACCGGAGGAAAATCCTGGCGTTTATCCGGAAAGTATATAGGGCTTTTTGCCAGCGTAAATAATGTATTTGATCTCACTTATAAAACAGGGGGTTTTGAACAAGCACGAAATGCCAATTTCAGGGCGCTTAATCAAGATGTTTCGAGTGAAACACCATCATTTGGTCCTAAATATTTTTATGGATACGGACGTACTTATTTCGTGAATCTTGCTATTAGTTTATAATTTTTAAAACACATTTGAAATGAAAAATAAATTTTTAATTGTCTTTTTTGCATTGTCATTCCTTATTTTTTGTGGTTGTAACAATGAAGTTGAAATTCCGAAATTAGCCTGTACACAACCTGATTTAACAATAAATCAAACGGTTCAAAAAGTAAAAGATCTTTCAGGATCAGTTCCTAAACTTTATAGTTACGATGATATAATTGAGGCTTATGTTGTTTCGAGCGATGAAGGAGGTAATTTTTTTAAGGCAATTTCTTTTCAGACTCTTGCAACGGATAAAACGCCAGCAATAGGATTTAGTATTCCCGTTGATGTTTCTAATACGTATATTGATTTTCGTGTAGGGAATAAAGTGTATATAAAGCTTAAAAATCAATTTACAGATTTGTATTTTGAAGGGATGCGAATTGGAAGTTTGTATGTAAGTAATGCCGGTGATCCAACAATTGGAAGAGTTTCCCAGAATGATTATAAAAATGTTCTGAATGCTTCATGCACAGTAATTGATGAAAACGAATTGGTTGAGTCTATTTCTATCGAAGAAGCATTAAATGATGCAAGGCTTAATACTTTGGTAGAACTAAATGATGTACAATTTGCCGAAGCAGCAATTGGACGTCATTATTTTGAAGAATCAAATAATGTTGGCGGAGCTACAAATTGGAATCTCCGTGATAAAACAGGTAATCAGATCATTTTTAGAACGAGTAGTTATGCGAGTTTTGCAGATAATCCTGTACCTGAAGGAAGCGGAAAAGTCAGAGGGGTTTTGACAAAATTTGGAACAGATTACCAATTGATGATCAGGTCAGAAAAAGATTTGGCAATGACCGGAAAAAGAACAGTTCCGTTTTTTGCCGAAGATTTTCAATCCGTAAAAAACAATGTAAATTTTGCACTTCCGGGTTGGAGTAATATCGTGGGAAAAGCTTCGAAATTATGGAAAAGCATGTTGTATGCCGGAAACGGATATGCAGAATTTAATACAACAAGTACAACAGCCGCAGAAAATATAGCTTGGCTTGTTACTCCAAAAATTAATTTAACTACGTATAAAAATGCAGTGTTTTCTTTTAGAAGTGCACAACATGACCTTAACGTTGATTCGCCATTAAATTCTTTAGAAGTTTATATCTCCGATAATTTTGACGGCTCGAATATTACAAAAGCAAAGTGGACGAAGTTAGAAGCAAATTTACCTTCGCTTTCTACACCCACCAGAAAATTTCTAAGCTCAGGCGGAATAGATTTATCAGCTTATTCAGGAAATGTTCATATTGCATTTAAATATATAGGTTCCGGTAAGGACAAAACGTTAAATGGTGCTTTTATGGTTGATGATGTTAAAATTTTTGGCGAAAAGTAGCGCATTCAATTTTTAAAAATGAAATTAAAGTGCTGATTTTTAGATGATAATTTAATAGTATATTGTTTTTGAGATTTAAACTGTTAAAATTTGATTGAATTTTGTATTTTGGTCACCCCAAATCGATACAAAAATATGAAAACC
>JBDSFP010000405.1:0-6234 GCA_039919415.1 Aquaticitalea sp.
ACCGTTGGTCCATACATCGTGTTCATAATCATTCGAACACGAGATTGGGTTTTATAGGCATCATTTGTCCAATTATACATATATGCCACATGATGGGAAGGTTCGTTGCCATGAACATAATTGCCAATCAGTCCCTCACGAGTAATATCTTCGTTTTTTTCAATGTATTTGTCAGCCAAATACATTGTGAACAGCGAATCCAAATGTTTACTGAACGCATCTTTTCCACCCATAAGTTCGATAAGATGATCGATGTTTTGGGGAACGTACAAACCGTAATTCCAAGAGTTACCTTCAATAAAACCTTGTCCTTGGGTATCCAATGGTTCAAATTCTTTTTTGAAGGTGCCATCTGCTAATTTCGGTCGCATAAATCCGATGGAAGCGTCAAATACATTTTCATAATTCGTGGAGCGATCCATATATTCTTTTTCTGAAGAAGCGTTCCCAAGGTTTTTTGCCATTTGAGCAATACACCAATCATCATAAGCATATTCCAAGGTTTTTGAGACTGAAGAACCGTTTTTATCTTCCGGCACATAATGATATTGTTTGTAAAATCCAATACCATCATAATAATCAACATTGGCTGTGTTAATGGATGCTTCCAAAGCATGATTTTTATCGAAATCGCCCACACCTTTTGCCATCGCATCTGCAATTACGGATGTTGCGTGATAACCAATCATACACCAATTTTCATTGGCATAATGACTCCAAATGGGCAACATGTGATGCACACTTTGGTCGTGATGCGCCAACATCGATTTTATCATGTCGTAATTGCGTTTTGGTTGCGTGATGTTGAACAATGGATGCAACGCACGATAGGTATCCCAAAGTGAAAAAACGGTGTAATTGGTAAAACCTTCCGAAGTGTGTATGTTTTGGTCTAAACCTCTATATTGTCCATCAATGTCTTCATAGATAATGGGAGATAAATTGGAATGGTACATGGCGGTGTAGAAGGTAATTTTATCTTCAGGCGTCATCGTTTTAATTTCGATTTTTGAGAGTTCTTTGTTCCATTTCACTTTGGTTTCCGCCTTTGTTTTTTCAAAATCCCAATGTGGAATTTCTGCGTTGAGGTTTTTCATTGCGCCTTCCGTACTTACAGATGATAAAGCAAATTTGATTTTGATTTGTTCTCCTTCCGACGTATCAAAATTAAAATAGGCGCGAATGTCTTTTCCAGCCATTTCGGGGAAATTCTCACTTTCATTGAACTTTCTGTAAAAGCCGTTATATTTAATCTCATCATATTTTTTATGACCATAACTCTTAAACGGTTTTGAAAAAGCCATTACAAAAAAGACTTTTCGAGTGCGTGCCCAACCTTTGGTTTCCCGATAGCCTGTAATTAAAGAATCATTTTCAACTCGGATAAAAGTCCAGATATTTTTATTGTCATAATGATACACATTGTAAACCAAATCTAGAATAATGTGTGCATTGTCCGATTTGGGGAAAGTATATTGATGAAAACCGACACGGTCACTTGTGGTTAATTCGGCTTTAATTCCGTAGCTATTCAAATCGACTTTGTAATAGCCCGGATGTGCTTCTTCTTTGTCATGTGAAAAAGTAGAATAGAAACCTTTTTTACCTTCTTCTGTTTTTAAAGGGTCCAAAACCAATTCTCCAACGGTTGGCATCACTAAAAAATCGCCCAAATCAGAATGACCTGTCCCGCTGAAATTGGTGTGTGAAAATCCAATAATCGTCGAGTCTTTATGTTGATAGCCTGCGCAATATTCATAAGTTTCAGGATTGTAATTCTCATCAGCTTTGAACATCGGCTGAAAATTGGTCTGCGGACTCAATTGCACCATCCCAAAAGGTGCCGTAGCTCCCGGAAACGTATGACCCATTTTGCTCGTTCCAATCATCGGGTTGACATATTGGGTGTAATCTGTTTCAGAAATTTTGTTGGAAGTCTGTCCTTCTTGTGAATAACTTGTAAAGCAAAATATAACAAATGTACTTATTAATATAATGATGTTTTTCATGATATTACTAATGATTTTTTTGAGTTTTTATAGCCAAACCAAAGGATATAACCATAACAAAGAATGATGAAAATAAATGCCATTTTAAATCCAATATGATCTGTTAACAGTCCATAAATTGGGGGAATTACGGCACCTCCAAAAATGGCGGTACACAAAAGACCTGAAGCTTTTGGTTTCAGGTCGCCCAAACCATCCAAAGCCAATGTAAATATCGTCGGGAACATGATGGAATTGAATAATCCAACGCCCAAAATGCTCCACATGGCAACATATCCTGAAGTATTCATCGAAACAAGTAATAACAAAATGGCCATTGTGGCGAACAATCCCAATACCTTTCCGGGTTTGATGATTTGGGTCAAATAGGAGCCAACAAAACGTCCGATCATCGCGCCTGACCAATAGAAGATGACGAAAATGCCAAGCAGGGCTTTATCATCAGCACCCACCAAAGATTTGTTGAAAATTTTAGCAACCACATTGGCAATGCTCATCATCGTTGGACTTTCACGGATCAAGGGCGTTAAATTCATATCTACAAAATAGTTGATGACGTAGCTGCCAATGGCCACTTCGGCACCGACGTAAAAGAATATTCCCAAAACACCCAACATCAGATTTTTTCGTTTGAAGGTTTCCGCATAAGTTCCTGTAGAAGTTTCACTGATCAATTTTGGAAGTTTTGCAAAGAAGAAAAGGCCTGCAATGATTAAAATAAAAATTCCCAATCCCAGAAATGGTGTTTGTACCGAAGCGGCCTCGCTTGCAAGATAATTTTCCTTGGCAACACCTACCAAGGTATCAATTTCAACTTTCGTTTTGATTTTGTCACTCAAAATAAATAAAGCTCCAGCAGCAGGCGCAATGGCTGTTCCCAAAGAATTGAATGCCTGTGCTAAATTCAATCGGCTTGAAGCACCATCTTCCGTTCCCAAGACTGCGACAAATGGATTGGCTGCAACTTGTAGAATGGTAATTCCCGAAGCCAGCACAAAAAGTGCCACCATAAAAATGCCAAAAACGCGATACGAAGCCGCAGGATAAAAAAGTAAACATCCTATTGCCATCGTTGCCAAACCTAACATGATACCTTTTTTATAACCGATTTTGGTCAATATTTTACTCGCTGGAATAGACATAATCAAATACGCCCCAAAAAACGAAATCTGAACAAAGCCTGCTTCAAAATAGGAGAGTGTAAACAATTCACGAAGTCTTGGAATCAGAGAATCGACCAAAACGGTAATAAATCCCCAAAGGAAAAATAAAGAGGTCAGTAAGATGAATGAGGAACGATAGGATTTTTGTTGGGTCATTTTTTTAAAAGAGATATTAGATGATAGTAGTTAGATATTAGAAATTTAATGTTTTTAATTTGCTGCTGGATTTATATTTTTTACTGCGACTGCGACTGCGACTGCGACTGACTGCCAATTGGAGACTGCATACTGCCGACTTTAATACTGATTTCATCCACAAACAACCAACTGCGTCCATCATCAGCATAACCCAAATGCCATTTTGGTAGTTTGCCCAATTTCTTTGCAACAATTTTTACATATTGTGTATTCTTGTTATTCAAGTCGAAGGTAATGGTTTTGATATCGGTTGCTTCAGATTGTTTGGACACATCAATTTTTTGACTGGATACCAATTGATAATTCTGATTGTCGTTAGATAAATAACAAAAAACTTCCGTTGGATAAAAAATCCAGGCACCTTGGTCTTGAAGGAAATTCACAGAAACGTTTTGCAAAGGTTTTGTACTTCCCACATTTACAATGGCTACGAGGTCCTTATCTTGATACCCTTGCCACGAACCAGTTCTAAAATCTTTGGTGCCTTTGATGCCATCAATAAGCGCATTTTGTCCTCCACTATTATATTGATTGGCATAATCGGTTTTTAAGACCAAGGAGACATCTGGGTCAATTTTGTAAAATTCCGTTGCGATGGTGGCACTTTTTTCATTGTCCTTTTCGGAATATACTTTTAAGGAAGTAGGTTCGGTCAGTTTGAAAGGCTTTTCATATTTGGTAAAAGTAGAATCCTTCAAGCTGTAAAAAATGGCCGCTGTGGAATCGGCATTTGCCAAAGTCACTTCTGTTTCGCTTTTAAAAGCCACGTCACCTTTGGCAATATAAGGTACAGGAACGATTTTGTAGTCGTTAATTTCTGTTACAGGCTCGTCGCCTTCTGTGGTTCCCCAATTACTTGGTTTGTTGGTCATCCATAATTCCAAGGTGCCGCCATCTATAATATCTTCATGGGAAATATAGGTTTCATCCAAAGTTTTTCCATTCAATTTCGCATGGTCGATGTATTTATTTTCATCGCTCAAATCGTAGGATTTGATATGGAATTTTTCGCCATTTTCAAGATTGATGGTAGTCTTATCAAACAAAGGCGATCCAACTATATATTGATTAGAACCAGGTGTCACAGGATAAAATCCCATGGCGCTGAACACATACCAAGCACTCATTTGCCCACAATCTTCATTGCCCGAAATACCGTTTGGGTCATTTTTATAGAGCGTTGTCAAAATCTGATGGACTTTCTCCTGGGTTTTGCTGGGTTTGTTTACAAAATTATAGAGATAGGCCATGTGATGGCTCGGTTCGTTGCCCTGCGCATATTGACCAATCAGACCCGTGATGTCCGCTTGGTCACGTCCTGAAGTTTTGGCGTGAGCGGTAAAAAGTGTGTCCAATTGATGTTCGAGAACTTCTTTTCCGCCCAATAATTGCATAAACCCGGAAATATCCTGCGGTACATAAAAACTGTATTGCCAAGCATTGGCTTCGGTATAATTGAAATTCACTTCATAAGGGTCAAAAGGAGCAAACCACGTATTTCGAAAACGGCCTCGCATGAATTTCGATTCAGGGTCAAAGACGTTTTTATAATTTTGGGCACGTTTCATAAAAGTTTCCTCGTCATCGTCTTTGCCCATTTCTTTCGCCATTTTGGCAATCGTCCAATCATCATAAGCATATTCCAATGTTTTTGAGACGGATTCGCTTTCTTCTTCAACAGGAATAAACCCAAATTCCTTATAAGATTTCAACCCCAACCAATCGCGCGTGGCTGAAAATTTCATGGCTTCAAAGGCTTTATCAGCATCGTACCCTCTAATTCCTTTGAGATAAGCATCCGCAATTACAGGAACGGCATGGTAGCCAATCATACAACCTGTGTAATTTCCCGACAAATCCCAAATAGGCATAATGCCACCTTCGTTGCGTTTTGAAATGAATGTATTGATGAAGTCGTTGGTTCGTTTTTGTTCAATAATCGTATATAATGGATGTGCTGCACGATAGGTGTCCCAAAGTGAAAAAACCGTGTAATATTCAAATTTTTTGGTTTCATGCACTTTTAAATCCATCCCTCGATAGCGTCCATCGACATCTTGGTAAAGGTTCGGAGCAATCATTGTGTGGTACAAAGCGGTGTAGAAATTGGTTTTGTAGTCTTTGTTTTTACTTTCTATGATGATTTTCTCCAATTGTTTTTCCCAAGTTGCTTGTGCTTCTGCCTTCACTTGGTCAAAGGTTTTGTTACCAATTTCAGCTTCCAGATTCTTTTTTGCTCCTTCTTCATCCACAGGACTGATACCAATTTTGACATAGACCGGTTCATTCTTCGGATTGTCAAACTGAAATGCTGCGGTTTTGTTTTTATATTGACTTTTGGAAGCGCCCAAATCAACCGAAATTGGGTGTGAAAATTTAATATAATAATAAAGTTTCTGTTGTTTTGCCCAAGCACTTGAATGGCGATGGCCAGATAATTCAGTATCGGAAATCCGTTTGATACTGCCACTCAATAATTCATCGCGATGCAATAGATCGAGCACCAAAATCTGGTTCCTTGAAGATGGGAATTGATATTTCTGGATGCCACTTCTTTTGGAAACGGTCAATTCAACTTCAATATTTGTATCTTCCAACTTGACCTTGTAATAACCAGGTTCAGCGACTTCAGTATCATGTGAAAATTTTGAACGATAGCCTTGTTTGCCATTACTGCCATTCGTAAAAACCACTTTATTGGTCGGCATCAACAGAATATCGCCATAATCACTGATGCCAGTACCACTCAAATGTGTATGCGAAAATCCATAAATATAGGTATCGCTATAATGATAGCCGGAACAACCATCCCAACCATCTAGACGCGTATCTGGACTCATTTGCATCATTCCGAAAGGCATTGT
>JBDSFP010000406.1:0-6451 GCA_039919415.1 Aquaticitalea sp.
GGTGCGATTGCAAAATTGACTGAGGAATTTAGATTTGGACTCGCATATAGTTCGCCAACGTGGTATACTATAGCTGAGGAATCTTCACAAAACCTGTCCACCTTAAGAAATGATGGAGGTTCAAACATTACACAAGTGGTCAATCCAAATGTTGTAAATGTTTTTCCTGATTATAAACTACAGACCCCAGGAAAATTAACTGGAAGTTTGGCCTATGTATTTGGAGAGCAAGGTTTGATCAGTTTTGATTATTCAAGGAAAGATTTTGGCAATACAAAGTTCAAGCCATCTTCCGATTCCTATTTTTCAGCTCAAAATGATATTCTCAATGAGAAACTTACTTCTGCTTCCACTTATAGAATCGGTGGAGAATATCGTTATAAAGCTGTGAGTTTTCGAGGCGGTTATCGAATGGAAGAAAGTCCATATAAAAACAAGGAAACTTACGGCGATTTGAACGGTTATTCATTAGGTATGGGTTACAACTTTGGAAACATTTCATTGGATTTAGCTTTTGATCAATCCAAAAGGACTGTCAATTACCAATTGTACACGGTTGGCTTGACAGATGCCGCTTCTATTGATGCCCAAAATACCAATGTAACGCTGACGCTAGCATTCAGTTTATAGAGATTAATAAAAAATAATTAGGTAATGCACTTCTTTTTGGAGGTGCATTCAGTTTTTTAAATCCAAACTGTTTTTATCGTTTCAAGGTAAAATGCCCATTGAACTTTTTAGGCTCGCCAGTAGAAGGTTCTGAATATTCAACGGTGAACCAATAATCGTTGGTTGGCATTAGCTCCCCATTAAAAGTGCCGTTCCAACCTTGTCCGGAAGGTCCGATTTGTTTCAATAGTTTACCAAATCTGTCAAAAATGAATATTCTAGTCTCTGTTTGACCAGCAAATCCAATGATATTCCAGGTTTCGTTGAAACCATCACCATTTGGAGTGAAAAAGTGAGGATAATCAAGAACTGTTAAAACCACACTTGTCAGACCGCACCCATTTTTGTCCCGTGCCAAAATTACGTGTTCGCCAGAAGTGACCTTTTCAAAGATGCCATTGTCCTGCCATGATCCATCATCAAGACTAAACTCATAATTTCCTACACCTGTGGCAATGGCTTCAATGACGCTATCTTCAGCAAATGCCAAGGTGGCAACTTCTGCCGTCAATGTTGGCGGTGCACTCTCCACCACTTCCGCATTGTCTTTATTGGAACATCCTGTAATCTTATTTGTGACTTCGACTTCATAAAGTCCACTTTCCACTACGGTAAGACTTGAGCCGGTTTGGTCGGCAATGACAACACCATTAAGAATCCATACAAAGGTAAAATTAGATGTTGACAGTCCAGTGTCCAATATTGGAGGATCAATGACTTCCGTTCCATTGGTATCCACACAAAGTGTATAACTATCGTCCAAATCGAAAATTGGCAACAGATTGACTTTTAACGTCAACGATGTCACGGCATAGCAGATGGAAGCGTCCATTCCAGCCCCATCGGGCTCATTATTGTCAACGCGTACATAGATGATCTGTGGATTGGTGATATTTTCATAAACATTTGGAATTGGGTTAACGTGCAGCTCGGCATCAGCTTCCGCATAGTAATAGGTCACAACGAAATTGGTCGAGTCTTGTCCATCCAGAACAGCAGGATTATTTTCTGTAAGATCAAACTGTGCCAACCCGTCATTGTCGCCAAGATAGTCACAAACTACCTGCTCAATCGGGATGCCGTTACTATTTGCTTCTGCCGCATTGTCCACCTCTATTTCAAAACTTGGAGTACTGATTGAGCAACCGGTGACGTTGTTGGTAATAGCCACATAAATTCGCTGAGGATTGATGGTGTTAGAATAGGGACTTGACAAGGCATTGATCAAATTATCGGCATCCGTTCGGGATGCGTGATAGGTCACTTGATATTGTGAAGGATTCTGACCATTGAGAACTTCCGCATTTTTTGAGGCCAAATTGAATACGCCAAAGCCGTCATTATTGATTTTGCAAAGGATATAATCGGTCAGTGCAATGACATCTGGCAACGGGTTCACAAGGATATCGAAGTCCACAATAGTATAACAGCCCGAAATGTCATCGGATACCCGAACATAGATGGTCTGTACACTATAATCAGAGTTTAGATTGGTATAATTTGCTGGATCCAGAATAACATTCATTGCGTCAACAGAATCCTCAAATGTTGTATAATAACTTGGAGTGACCCCAGTAGAACCATTGAGAATATAACTTTCATTGGCAGTGAGATCAAAAACTTCTTTGCCATCGCCAGTATTGATATCATCACAAAGGATGATATCACCAGGGTCTGTTCTTGGCGTCGGATTTGAAAGCACACGAATTGCAAGTGTTGTAAACGCCTCACAACCAGTGATGTTATCGGTTACTCTAACATATAGGGTCTGTGGGTTTGCAGGAAAACCATTAACAGACCTATTTATATAATTGGTTGCGGGCTCAATCACATTGGCATCCGTCTGGGCATCGCTACTTGTAGTGTAATAACTGACCAGTAATGATGAATTACCTCCTGTTATCTCATTGTCCTTCCCGTGTAGATCAAATTCAGTCATACCGTCGGGAACATTGTCGTCACATACCACCAAAGGTGTTGGATCGATAACGATAGGCAATGGGTTGACTGTAAAAGTTACTAAACTGGTAGAAGGGCATGTACCATTCGTTGTATATTCAACAGTGTAAGAAACGCTTGGTGAAGCACCTGTAACCAATCCAGAAAACGAATCAATGACTGCAGCATCCGTTGGGACAGGATTAAAAGCAAATGTTCCACCCGGCAAACCCGTAATTGTAGAAAATGCGCCATCACAAGTTGGGGTCATGTTAAATGACGAATCATCTCGCGAAGACACCGTAAAAGTCTGCATGCCTGAGACAGGACAGATTCCCGATGTTACATATTCAATTGTATAGGTTGCCCCTGAAGTACCACCAGTAATTGTTCCTGTATCCAGATCAATTATAGAGGCATCACTTGGTACTGGATTAAAAGTAAATGTACCACCTAGAGTACCTGTGGCATTTGCGGTCGCTCCATCACATGTTGGAGTAACAGTAAATGATGCATCGTCAGAAGGGTTTATTCCTAGATTAAAAACAGGTAAAGGTGACACATTATTGCATGACATGTCACCTATTCTCTCAATTCGTACAAATATAGGTTGCGGATTTGAACTATTGGTAAAAGGACTTGTCAATTGACCAGTACTTAAATTGGCATTGGAAAATGAAACATAGTAAGTAACAATAAACTCTGAAGCAGGTTGGGCTCCCAATATATCGGATGTTTGGGATTCCAGATCAAACTGTGCAAAACCATCATTTGATGTATCATCACATACCACCAAATCGCTCACAGTATTTATGGTTGGTTGCGCTGTAATGTTTAAAGTAAAGGTCTCCAATTCAAAACATCCGGTTGTTAGATTTTCAATCCTAACATATATAATCTGGCCATCGCTGCCAGAATAATTATTTGGAGAAATTATGGCGGAAGTATCATTTTCTGAATCCAATTGCGATTCATGATAAGTAACAACAAAATCGGCAGATGTTGAAATAGGAGTAAGTAAAATCGGTGTGTTTTGAGTCAAATCAAATAAATATGGCGGTGCACCAGGATTGCATATAAATAAATTGTTTGGTGCAGCATTGGCAATTTCAGGAAATACATTAATACATACTTCTTCTGTATATTCACAACCAAAATCATCAGTCACACGATAGGTATAGCAGTGTTGTCCAGCATTTGCCGGTTGCACTGTAATTGTATTTCCCATTGTGTTGATTATTGAAGAGTCGGCATCCCAAGATTCAGAGGTTATTAAGGGTGTAAAAGACCGTTGGGGTGGTTGAATATTAGGGTCAAAATCAATACTCCAAGCAAAAATATAGCCATTATCCTGTCCAAAATTATCTATAATCCTAATCGTCCAATTTCCGTTTAGAGGAGACCCTAACAGTCCAGTGAGGGGAGATACAGAACTATAATTTCCCGCGGGAACGAAGGTGTCGAAATAATTTAAAGGACCATTTTCAATAGGAAAAATTCCATTTCCCTGAATGCCTTCAACGAAGGTCGGGTTTGCATCTCCTGGCACGAAACAGTATTGGGCTCCAATGCCTTGTGTTGTATTCCCACTATTACCATCAATGGCACCATCCGCCCAAGGAATTCCCAAATTCGCCGAATCACCACTATGATCCTGCATTCTAACTGTCTGTCCATTTGGAGAAATAATATCTATGTCAAGATCTCCCAAATACGAATGCTCCATTGTTAAGCATATACTCACCAATTGACTGATGTCGGTAAGTGTTTGTGCCGAATTGAAACAATCAACTCGCACCGATGTTTCATACGTTACTCCATTCCCATCCGGTAAAAAGGTTGTTCCACTCACCGGAGGCGTACAGTCACTGATAAATTCCACAGGCTTCACGATTCCAGTAAGGGTTGTACTGTCTCCAAAACATATATCTGATTGCGCAGCTTCGGTGCCTGTGAATTCAGGGGCGGTAGCTACTTGAATCACCTGATTGATAAGGTTATTATTCATACATCCCAATGGATCTACAGAAGTATTGGTGTCCTTTATGTATAAATTCACAAAATATATGCCAGGTGTGGCATAAGAGAAAGTTACCGACTGTCCTGCAACAGTAGTCCCATTTCCTAAATTCCATTCATAGGATGCTCCAGCACCATCAACAGAAAATGTGCCGCTTCCAGTAAGAGTTATTGGATCATCAATACATACATTAATATAACCGTCAGCATTTGTAGCAGGGACTGCAGTATTCAGCTGCGCATTGATTGTTTGGCATGGTGTTATACAGGAAATTATAGCTGCCCAACCTGAAGATGTTAGTGATCCATCAGATATGAATTCAATTGTTAAACAACCCGTAGGATTTCCTTCGGTGGCAATAACCAACCCGGGAGAACTTGCAGCTCCCCCTGAAAAACTTCCAAAAGCTGTAGTAAGATCTGTACTATCTCCATTATATATAGTCATTACATCCGTGGTTTGGGTGTTGAAAGAAGTAAAAACCAATTGGACCAACTGACCAGGATTATCAGGACAGATGGTCAATACGAAATTTTGATTGTTGTCATAGATTCCAGTACTTCCACCGGAATCGTAAAAATTTCCAGAACATTGATTGACAGTACCATTTTGCATCAATACATCCTGAGACAACGCACTATAGGATAGTAAAATTAAAAACAAAAATGTAATTTTTTTCATTATCAATTTTATAAATTATTGATGTTGCGATTTTATAAGGATATAGTAATTGGAATTATCAACCTTATACATAAACGCCGAATTTGAATAAAAATTGAAACTATATTTCAATGGATTGAATGTATCTCTATTGAAGATTGCATCCCTGGAGACTCTTGGCACATAGTAGTCAAATAAAGGTACTGTAGAAAGAAGAGGGCATCCTTTCAGAATTTTACCATCTTGAGTTTGCCGATAAACGATTCTATTTCTTAAAATATTTTTAATATCCTGAAGTCTGTGTGGCCTATTTAATATTAAAGATTCTGCTTCATCTCCATAAACCTCCTTGATTTTTTCCAACTCACCAATCGATAGCGGCTCGTTGACATTTTCATTAAATACTACCAATGGAAGTGGTTGCTGTTTTTTTATGGATTGTGACAGTACATTTTGAATGCCGACAAAACTCAAAACCACCAAGATAAAAACTTGTAGTTTAATTCTCATTGCATATATTTTTAATTCTTGGGGTCTGAAATTTAAGTATTTTTTAAGAAACAAACTGTTAATTTACGAATGAACTTGGCAGCTCATTTAGAGTATAAATAACATTTCAAATTAAAAATTTCACACCTATGATTGAATATTTTTAATGCTTATCTTTGCAATCTGTTCGATTTAAAATTTATTCAGTAGTTATTACAATGAAAATTAAAAATGATATAGAGGATTTTGAATTATTGGGAGACAACCATATAGGAACATCTTCCAATACCCCAATGCGAGCGGATGCTTTTAAGTTATCTCCCGAAGAAAAGATAGATATTATAAAGGACGACGTTCGACACATCATGGAAACCTTGGGTCTTGACCTAACGGATGATAGTTTAAATGGTACTCCCATGCGCGTGGCCAAGATGTTTGTCAAAGAATTATTCGGTGGTTTGGACCCAAAGAAAAAACCTACCGCATCCACGTTTGACAACAAATATAAATATGGCGAAATGTTGGTTGAAAAAAACATCACTGTCTATTCAACCTGTGAGCATCATTTACTTCCTATTGTGGGAAAAGCGCACATAGCTTACATTTCAAATGGAACTGTTGTCGGACTCTCCAAAATGAACCGCATAGTAGATTATTATGCAAAACGTCCTCAAG
>JBDSFP010000414.1:0-2831 GCA_039919415.1 Aquaticitalea sp.
CAATACGGGTATTGCCGAGCGATAGTTTGTGAACACGGAATGAAAAAAAATTACAGTAAAATAAAGTTTAAGAGTAATAGACAACAGATTGAACTTCCAATTATTGTTAAAAGGGAAATGAAAAGCATGACTACATACCAGCTAATATTTTGATAATGATTGCTCTACTTCCAAGAGAAAGCAGCCTTTATTTTGTCTATTCAATAATACTTTAAAATATTAATTATGCAAAAAATTAAATATTTATTTCCTTTATTATTTTTATTAACACTTGCAGAATAAAAGTGGGAAGTTTAATTTTATAGCAAGGCAAGACCGGGAAAACGTCAACCAGTTGAGATGGAAAGAACCTCACTATACTTATGTGCTGAAAAGTATAAGATATATTAAATTGATTTCATTTAAAGATGATAGAACGCTAAAGGATATTATTGATAATGCATTAGTGGAATACTTTACTAAATGGGAAAAGAAGAATGGACCGATACTATGATAAAATTAAAAGCTATTGAATAAATGGAAATGGATAAAATAAATGTTTATCGAATGACGCATATCGAAAATGTTCCTCATGTTTTACAGCATGGGATCACTCATAAACGTTCGCAGAATGCCAATCTAAATTATATTACAATAGGCGACGTAAGCTTAGTTGATACGAGAGAGACTAAAAAGGTAAGAGTAGACAACGGTGATCCGTGGGACTTAAATGCCCCTTGCATCATTTTAGGAAATTTTATTCCCTTCTATTTTGGAGTTAAAATGCCGATGCTATATGTAATGCAACTTGGAGGTAATTTTGTTGAGCAAGCGACAGCTCCTAAAGATATTGTGTATTTGGTATGTTCACTCAGACATATTATTCTATCAAAAAGTGTTTATTATTTTTCAGATGGCCATGGCACTGATAGCTTTTCAACATTCTACGATAGCAGCCGAACTGATGCTTTGCCAGAAATCTTGGATTGGACAGCAATTAAGGCAGATTATTGGGGGGGACATGAGAACCTAAACATCAAACGTAAAAAACAAGCTGAATTGGGTGCAGCCCAAATTTTCGCTAGGTAAAAATCAGTAAATTTATGTAACCAACCATTAAATTTATGACAAAGGAAGAATATTTGGCCATAGCTGCCAAGCGTTATGATCAACTACAAGCACTTAATCGGATAGATAATTTCTATGATTATGAAAGTGAGTTTGTCAACATTATGAAGGATTTAGGCAAAGAAGTGTTAGAAAAGAATTTAAGTGAGTTACCCGCTGACAAGCGTAAAAAAAAGCACTTACCCAATTTGGGAAAATAACCATAGCCAATAAACATCCTTTTAGCGAAGGGATAAATGGATATCAAATAAGTCCTTTATTGCAAGAAAAGATAGTATATGTAGGCCAAATGGATTGCTACGAAAATTGTAGTGAAGTGTTGGAAAAATTATCTGGAGCACAAGTAGGAAGCACACAAATCCACCGACTTACGGATGGCTATGGCAAAGCAGTGGAGCAAAGTGTAAATGAAGTGCGAACACTCACCCCTCTAAAACAAAAAGAAGTGCTGTATGCTCAGGCAGACGGCTCTATGCTACTTACCCGTAAAGATGGTTGGAAAGAAGTAAAACTGGGAAGGTTTTTTAAAAGCGGGGATTGCATACATGCAGACTCAAAACAAGGCTGGATAAGCAATTCACAATATGTAGCCCATTTGGGAAGTAGTAAGGATTTTACTAAACTGATGGATAATATAATAGAGTCTTATGGCAAATTGGATAATCGGGTAATCTTTATATCAGACGGTGCAACGTGGATAAGAAACTGGATAGAAGATGCATTTCCCAATGCCATTTCTATTTTAGATTATTACCATGCTTGCGAGCACCTGCATGAGTTTAGCAATATTTTTTTTAAAGATAAAATTGCAGAGCAAGCCTGGACTGCCCACCAAAAAGAATTATTATTAAAAAGCCAAACGAGTGAAGTAATACAAAACATACAGGCACTGTCTGCAAATGGTAACCAGGAAGCTGAAAAATTAGTGGCATATTATCAATCTAATTTAGAAAGGATGGATTATAAAAAATACAAACAAATAGGATGCGGCATAATCGGATCAGGAGCAATAGAATCTGCCCATAGGACGGTTATACAAAAAAGGATGAAACTATCAGGACAGCGATGGAGTAGCTCAGGTGCACAAAATATGCTTAACCTTCGAGTAATAAACAAGAATCAGCAATGGGCTAAAATAGTAGAACTATCTAAATATGGATTTAAAGCCGCAGGATAGTATACGAAAATTTGGGATGCACCCGCCATCTAAGTAAACATTAAATTTGTGTATATTAATGTACTTTTATGGAAATAGCTGGGTATATCGCATCGGCATTTATTGGTTTATCACTAGGATTAATAGGTGGGGGAGGATCCATACTCACTGTTCCTGTATTGGTATATCTTTTTTCAATTTCACCTACAGTTGCCATCTCCTATTCTTTATTTATCGTAGGATTTACCAGTCTGATCGGCGCATTTAACAATTACCTAAAGCACAATGTGAACTTCAAAACTGTGCTGCTTTTTGGTTCTTCCTCTATAACAACCGTATTTATTACACGGAAATTTATAATGCCTTATGTACCTGATGTGTTTTTTAAAATTGGCTCATTCACTGTAACGCATTCCTTATTTGTAATGGTTGTATTTGCGATACTAATGATGATTGCATCGGTTTCCATGATTAAGAGCAACCGCGTTCAGCATTCCAACCAGAAAGATGAAAGACCTTTGTTGTTATTAATCTACGGAATAATTATTGGACTTGTAACTGGTTTTTT
>JBDSFP010000427.1:0-7222 GCA_039919415.1 Aquaticitalea sp.
AGTCTGAAGTTAATTGACCGGAGAAAACGCCTCTTCCATAGGTTGATGCGAAGACTACATTATCTGTTTTTCTAATATCCAAATCTGTAACTTTCACATTGCTCATACCATTAAACGCTGAAGTCCACGATGGGTTTTGTGACGAGAAATCCTTGGTGTACCAAATTCCAAGTTCTGTTCCTACCATTACTTCCTCTAAATTTAAAGGGTTTTGCAGAATGGCTTTAACAGGTAAATCAGGTAAATTACATTCTTTTGCCAACCAGGTAGCACCACCATTGTTTGAATACCAAATGTTTTGTATACCATAATTATGCATTGTCACAAATATATCGCTCTCTGTTTGTCCATATTCAATGTCAGAAATACTTCCATAAAACAATAATGGAGTGATGTCTGACCATGTCGCAGTAGTGTTGGCATTTGTAACCTTCAACAATCGTCCGGTTTGGGTTCCTACCAATAGTGTCGAAGATGACGTTGTGAACGGTGACACTTTAAAAGCCGTTGGCCTTGAAGCCAAAAGGGCATTGGTAAGACTTGTTTTAACAACTGTTGCGCCACTAAAGTCATATCTTCTTACAATATTGGAGGTGGATGTTGAATAATTTGTATAAAGGATATTCAAATTGGAATCTAAACCTTGTTGATTTATAAAATCTCCATTGGCATCGTTGTCTTCACTGTTAATTTCCTTCGTAACATTATTATTTGTGTTTCTCCGTACGATGTTATTATCATAAACATAATTTGTGATGACATATTTTTCAACGCCATCCTGATCGAAAAAGACAGCCCCACCATCTCCTGAAGTTAAATCTATAGACGAATTAATTCCTGCAGTCGCGTTTCCGAAATATTGATTTCCATTATCTTGCGCTCCTGCTATAAAATAATCACCTGTGTACGCTGTTGTTGGTCCTACGGCCACACTGTAAAATTGCGTAACATTAAACCCATTATTTCTCGCGGCTGTATTTACGCCTGCGTTCGCAGAATAAAAAACACCGCCATCGTTTCCGTACACCATTTTATTGGAATTCCCATTGGCAAATGCCATTGTTTGTTGATCTGGATGCACATATTGAAATCCAAATCCACCATACCAATGAGAAAGTTGAGACCATGTCACACCACTATTGGTAGTCCTAAATAAATCGATACCACCAACATATACGTTCGAATCATTTGCAGGATCCACTTTTATCGTAAGATCATAAAATGCCTGGTCTCTAGTAAAATCGTTATCCGGAATATTTGGATCTGCATCATTTGGAAGCGTTAGAGTCGATAAACTCGTAAAGCCATTTTCGGTTTTTGATAAAACTATCGGGTCTGTAGTGCCTTCTGCCAAAACATATATTTTTTGGGCGTTGGTTTTTGAAGTTGCAATTTGCACCCTTAAAGCTGGAAGTGTGCTTTTCAAGGAAAAATTCGTGCCATCTGTGGAGGAGAAAATGCGGCCTCCACCATCTCCAAAGATTCGACTCGCTTTTGTGGCCATCCAAACAGTATTGTCAGCTCCGATTTCCAAATCGTTGGGTTCATATCTGTGTCCTGCATCTGTTAATGGAACTGTTGCCAAGGACCAAGTGGACCCGCCGTTGCTGGATTTGTATAATCCGTAGCTATTTGGTCCCAACAAAGTGGCAGGATTGGCGTCAAAATAGCGATTGGCTCCGGCAGCGACAAACACTTCGGAAATACCTGCGTTGTTTCTTACTATGACGTCATTGACATGTTGGTTTCCAGGAAGTACATATGAACCGGGGAAAGTTTCATCGGGAGTAGCTATGAAACTGACATTGACAATTGCACCCAACTGACTTACAATTTGCTGTCCAACTTCATATGAAACCATCAGTGCAGGAATAGTAATGGCCGCATTGGTTCCTCCCATGGTTATTGGAGGGCCTCCTGCATTATTGATCATCAAAACTGCGGTGGCACCTGCATTCTGTGCGTTCAAAACTTTATCCACAAATGGGCAGTTGCCTCTGTACATAACGGCAATTTTACCGTTAATTTGACTTGCATTGGTTAGTGCCGTACAACCTTCTAAAGGGCTTGCCAACACTAGGTTGCCGGTGATTGGAGTCGTAACTATCGGTCCAAAACCCGCGCCAGTTGCATCATATTGACCAGCAACTGAAGCTGGAGAATTTACGTTAACTTTAAATAAGGTGCGGAACTCTGTATCGCCTTCAATTCCTCCAAATACATTGTTCCAACTGAGACCTGCATCAGTGGATTTCCATACACCGTTTCCGTTGACTTCTCCGTTGACATAGCTTTCGCCGGTACCTGCATAGAATATGGATGAATTATTTGGGTCAACTGCAAGGCAGGTTACGTTCAAATTTTCGTCGATATTGACGCGTGTCCAAGTGGTATTTACACTGGAAATATTGGTGTTCTTCCAAAGACCTCCACTCACACCAGCAGCAAAAACCGTTTCGTTGGATGTGTCATTAGGGTCGAACATCACAGCTCTACTTCGTCCGCCAACATTGTTCGGACCGCGTTCAACCCAATTGTTGGAAGCATTGTCCCCCGGAATTCTATTGGCGAGATTTGAGCGTTCCGCTCTAATCAAAGCCAAATTTTCAGGTGTTGGTCTTCCAAGTTCTGGATTCATGGTTAATTCCCATTCTCTCTCAAAATATTTATTTGGAGGTAGGCCTTTTGCATCGAGTTCAGCTTTGGATAATTTTTTTGTGTCTTTAAATGGGCTGTTATCCAAAAATGCCTGATGCTTCTCTCGTAATTTTTCTATGTCACTTTTTTCTGTTGAATTATTACAAGACAATAACAGTAAGATTAAGGTCAAAAAACTTGAGGCAATTCGTAATTTCTTTTTCATAATTTTTTTTATAAATGGTTTCCTTTCAATTTTCGGTTGGTTAGGATGGCATTGCTGTCTGACAATTTAGAAATATAATTGCAAACTGACATAATATTTTGGTAGAATGTTCCATGGCTTATGTCATAAGTTTCAGGAAAAACTTTCAAAATTAATCGATCATGATGGGATGTATTTCCTAAGTGTTGGTTAGAAATCGTGCCAGTAAAGATATTTAAAAGTTCATTAATTACCTCATGGCCTGCAATTTCTTTGTGAATTACCTCTTTCGAATTATAAATATTTTCCATACTGATTTTTATGATGTCCTTGATTTGCGCCTTGTATTTGCTCATATCCAACAATGCTTTGTCTAAATCTCCCGCAAGTATTTTTTCTTCATTCGCCATAAAAAGTTCTACTGCTTCGTTGATCAAGGTGTTGATGGCGAGAGCCCTTAAATAGCTGATGCGATCTTCGGTATTGGTCAATGCGTTATAATTATTTTTGTTGATGGTGTCCTTTACCAAATTGATTAAATATTCAAGAGCAAATTCCTCTTGGATCCAGCCAAGATTGATGCCATCTTCAAAATCGATGATGGTGTAGCAAATATCATCGGCTGCTTCGACCAAAAATGTTAAAGGGTGCCGCGAAAAGCTAACCTCATCGCCATGTCGGGTTCGGTTCAATCCCAATTCTGTGGCAACCTCAATAAACTCTTTCTTTTCACTTTGAAAAAATCCAAACTTCTTATCGGCAATATGTTTTGTGGGGTTTTTTGGCAAGGATTCCTTGGGATATTTCATAAAGGCACCCAGTGTTGCATAACTCAAACGCAAACCACCTTCCCTACCTTGTCGGCTTTCGGTCAATATCTTAAATCCATTGGCATTGCCTTCAAAATCACAGAAATCTTGATATTCTTTTGGGGTCATTTCATTTTTAAAATGAAGCCCTTTTCCTGTTTTGAAAAACTCGCCTATCGCTCTTTCGCCTGAATGTCCAAACGGAGGATTTCCAATATCATGTGCCAATGCCGCCGCAGCTACAATGGCGCCAAAATCATTAATCTGATAGCCGTGGATAATTTGCAAATGCGGATATTTCTGAAGTAATTTTTGGCCTACTTTCCGTCCCAAGGAACGTCCGACCACGCTCACTTCCAAACTATGGGTCAAGCGTGTGTGGACAAAATCAGTTTTGGAGAGTGGAATGACTTGTGTCTTATCTTGAAGGCTTCTAAATTCCGAAGAAAATATAATCCGGTCATAATCTACCTCAAAACCCAGTCTTGTTTCATCTTGTTCTTTCCTCAATCGTTTGTTGGTATCGCCAAAACGCTTTAAGGAAAGTAATTGTTCCCAATTCATAGTTTAGATAATTGGTTTGCAAGATACCTTTTTTCAATGTTAACTAAACATTTCCATTTTTATAATTAATTCATTTTTGGTTAACGTTTAGATAACTTTTTTATGAACTAGGTTTAATCTTTAGATAACCCCGACTTTACAATCTATTAGTTTCTTTGCTGCAAATAATTTACTACTGACGAATGAGACATTTTATACTGCTTTTTGCGCTTCTAACAACCTCCATAATTATTGGACAAAACAAAGGTTCGATTGCAGGAAAGCTTACAGATAAAGAATATAATAATGCACCTTTGGCATTTGCCAATATCATTATCAAAGGCACTACGACAGGCACGACCTCTGATGTGGACGGCCTTTATGGATTTGAAAATTTAGCGCCAGGACCTTATACATTGGTATTCAGTTTTGTGGGCTATGAAAATCAAGAAATAAAAATAGATGTTGTTGCCAATAAAGTGACCACCGTGAACGTGCCGATGGGTGCAAGTTCTGCATCTCTGGATGAAGTGATCATCACAACGACTACCAGAAAGGAAAGTGAAGCCGCTTTATTGTTGGATCAGAAAAAAGCAGTGGAAATCAAACAAAGTATTGGCGCCGAAGAGTTATCTCGTAAAGGCGTCAGCAATGCCGCGGCGGCAGTGGCAAAAATATCCGGGGTTTCAAAACAAGAAGGTTCAAGTAATGTGTATGTACGTGGATTGGGCGATCGCTACCTGAATACAACCCTAAACGGATTGTCTTTACCTTCCAATGACGTCAATAAAAAGAACATTGATTTGGACTTATTTTCTTCGGATGTGATTGAAAATGTTTCCGTCAGCAAAGCCTACTCCTCTCGATTCTATGGAGATTTTTCCGCTGGTAATGTCGATATTTCTTCCAAAGATTTTAAGGGTAAAGGATTATTTGATATTACCGCAGGTGCAGGATTCAACACCAATGCCATCGGTAAAAACTTTGTGCGTAGTGAAGGCACTGGTTATTTTGGATATTATGGCCGTTATGAGCACAACCCATTTGCCATCATCCTTTCTCACGGTATTGATCCTGTGGATGCTGGAACACCAATAAATATTAATTACGGTGCTTCCATAGGTAAATCCTTTGATTTTAAAAATGGGGCACGAATTAGTGTCTTCGCAACAGGTTCCTTTGAAAACGGTTTTGAATATCGCAAAGGGTCTGCCATTGATTTTACCCTTACAGAAAAGAAAGCCTTTGTGGACAGTGCGGAAGAATACGAATATGCGACTACCACAACTGGCATGGCAAATATCAATTATAAAATCAATAATGAAAACTCTTTAAAATTCAATTCATTGTTTATCAATAATTCCTCTGATGTGGTTGGTTACTTCGGTCTCGACGGATTGGGTAGAAGCCGTGATGCTCAAGTGGATACGGAAAAAGGATTTTACCAAATGAACGTACAATTTGACCAAACCACTATGTATGTCAATCAATTGGAAGGCAACCACAGTTCTGGAAAATTTGATTTTGATTGGGCAGCGGGTTACAATTTAGTGGACTCCCGTCAACCGGACAGAAAACGTGTAAGTCTTGAAAATTACCAATTGGCCTTGGATAATGATCCAAATACCAACCCGGTTTTCTATAGCAATGTTGTATTTGATAACCAACGGTATTTTCAAAATATTCAAGATGAGGAATTAAATAGCCGCGCCAATATGGCCTACAATGCGTCCGACAACATTAAATTGAATTTTGGCTATAATGGTAAAATCAAGGAAAGACATTTTGATAATATCCGCTATGGTTATGATATTCTAGAAGGCACATATCCGGTGACCAATGTAAATGATTTCAATTCCGTTTTCACGCTTGAAAATCTGAATTTAAATTCAAATAGTAATGGCCTTTACGACATTCAGGTTATAAGACCTATTCCTACACTTTCCAACACCAATAGACCAGGTCTTTCAGAAAATAACTATAAAGGCAAGTTGGAAGTGAATGCTGGATATTTCAATGCTGAACTAAAGGTTGGAGATCAATGGCTGTTTGTTCCGGGAATACGAGTAGAATCTGTAGATCAACGTATTGAGTATGACGTTATTAATCTTGGTAATAATGGCAACAGTTCAAGAGATAATCACAATACATTCTTCCTGCCAAGTTTGAATATCAAATACGCCTTGAATGAAGATCAAAACCTTCGTTTCACAGCAAGTCAAACAGTTTCATTACCAGAATTCAAGGAGGTTGCACCATTTGTATATGAAGGTGTTACGACCCGTATCGGAGGTAATCCCGACTTGTTGGACAAAGGCTTTTCCAAAATCTATAATGTGGATTTAAAATATGAATGGTTCTTCAGCAAAAGCGAATTGTTATCCATTGGAGCATTTGGAAAACAGATCAAAGATCCTGTCAACCTTGTAGTAGGTGCCGATGCCACTGGGACACAGCGTTATTTCAGGACTGGCGACAAAGCGACCGTTTATGGTGTGGAAGTTGAGTTGCGCAAAGATCTGATCAAAAATGAAGATGAGGATACCGAATTGTCTTTCGGAGTCAATGCCACTTACATGAAAACAAAACAGGATTTATACGCTCAAATCGATGGAACCACTTTTGATTTAAGTTTCGATACCAAATCCGAAGATGAATTGCAAGGAGCCTCCCCATTATTGATCAATGCGGATATCAGCTATTCTCCAGATTTTGGAACCTACAAACCTATTGCCAATTTAGTGTATACCTATTTCTCGGACCGAATAGACGCCCTTGGTTCGGGTCAATTGGGAAATATTGTTGAGAAAAGCGTCTCGACCTTGGATTTTATATGGAAAAATAGCCTCAACAATAAGTTTGAAATCAACTTCAGCGCAAAAAATCTATTAAACCCAAATATCAAATATATCAGGGAAACCACTCTTGGAGAAGTCGTGGTCAACTCCGTAAATGGTAAAGACGTCTCCGACTATAAAATGGGAATGAATCTTTCACTACAACTGAAATACAAATTTTAAAATAAAAT
>JBDSFP010000450.1:0-4686 GCA_039919415.1 Aquaticitalea sp.
AAGCTGAAAAAATGATCAATGATGCCTTGAGCATAAAGGAAGATAAAACAAAGGATTCTATTTATAAGGTTAAATTGAAGGAGAAAAAATCAGATACTTCTTTCAAAAAACTGAAGGTACAAGCCAAAAATTTTAAACAAAAATATTAATTATTTTTCTTGCAGGTCTTTTAAAAAATACTTACCGACCGTATTGATGGATAAGTCCATTGATTTAAATTCAAAATTCAAAGCAGTTTTAATCTTTGAAGCATCATATATTGTTTTTGACATTGCGGTTTTTGCCAGCTGCTTTGAAAGTTTTCGTCTTTTCCCAAATAGTTTATGGTTGATCCAATCCAAGCGCCAACCAATTCCCAATAAAAATTTACCAGCTTCTTTTTTGGCAGGTATGGTACCCAAGGCTTTGGCTACTTTCGTCTGAAATTCTTTAAAAGAGAGATTTTCAGAAATCACTATAAATGATTCATTTTTAAGTTCACTTTTCATCAATTGTATCATGATTTCCACGACATCATCAACATCCACATACCCAGTAATCCCGTTGGTATAATATGGAAATCCTTTATAAACCTGATTGATAAGACTGCCACTTCCGCCACCTCTCCAAAAACCTGGACCTAAAATCACGCCAGGATTTACAATCACGGCATCCACGCCTTCTTGAGTGCCACGCCAAACCTCAATTTCGGCGCCATATTTTGTAATGGCATACACGCTATGGTCTTCTTCAGGATTCCAAGGAGTTGCTTCTGTAATCAATTTGTCTTCATTCAGTTCGTGGCCAATAGCAGCAATGGAGGATACATAGCACAATTTCTTGATATGATTTCTTATGCAGAGATTGACAATATTTGCCGTGCCTTCAATATTTATCTTTCGGAGTTGATGGTATTTGTCGGGTTCAAAACTCACAAAGGCGGCACAATGATAGACGTGTGTTACGTCCTTAAATGCTTCAGTTAAAGCAGAAATGTCATTCAGATCGGCTTCAATCCATTCGATACGATTGTAAAGATTTTTAACATCATCTGAGTAATATGAAAATACTTTTTTTACGGCATCAAGTTTATGCGCCCTACGATAAATTGCCTTGACAGGTTCGTTCCGGCTTGTCAATTGAAAAAGCAAATGTGAGCCGACCAATCCTGTGCCTCCTGTAACTAATATCATGCAACTAAAATAACCAATTAATCAATAGTATTTGCCCATTGATTTTTATCTTTGGCGTAAATAATTACAATACAAGGAAATGACAAACGCATTTGTTGAAGAATTACGTTGGAGAGGAATGGTCCACGATATTATGCCAGGAACGGAAGAGCAATTGAACAAAGAAATGACCACAGCCTATATTGGATTTGATCCAACGTCCGATTCGCTTCATATCGGAAGTCTGGTGCCTATAATTTTATTGGTGCATCTTTACAAAGCTGGTCATAAACCGATTGCCTTGGTTGGTGGTGCCACTGGAATGATTGGCGATCCTTCCGGAAAAAGTGATGAGCGCAATCTGTTGGATGAAGCGACTCTCAATCACAATATATTAGGCATTAAAAATGTGTTGTCACGCTATTTGGATTTTGATTCAAAAGAAAAAAATGCTCCAATTTTAGTTAACAATTATGATTGGATGAAGGATTTTACCTTTATCGATTTTGCTCGAGATGTCGGAAAACGAATTACTGTCAATTATATGATGGGAAAAGATTCGGTCAAAAAGCGACTTTCTGGAGAGGAGGGAATTGTGGGAATGTCCTTCACCGAATTTACCTACCAACTCATTCAAGGATACGATTTTTATCATCTGTATAAGAGCTACAACTGCTTGTTGCAAATGGGTGGAAGTGACCAATGGGGAAACATTACCACAGGAACTGAATTAGTTCGTCGCATGACCATTGGCGAAGAAGCAAAAGCCTATGCCATGACCTGTCCATTGATTACCAAAGCCGATGGTTCTAAATTTGGAAAGAGTGAAGGCGGCAATATCTGGTTGGATGCCGATAAAACTTCAGTTTATAAATTCTTCCAATTTTGGCTGAATACGTCCGATGAAGATGCTGAAAAATACATCAAAATATTTACGTTTTTGGATAAAACGACCATTGATAATTTGATTACAGAACACAAAGAAACACCACAACTACGTTTGCTTCAAAAGCGTTTGGCTGAGGAAGTGACTAGTTTTGTTCATTCCAAAGAAGATTTTGAAAATGCAGAGAGAGCATCTGAAATATTGTTTAGCAATTCCTTCAAAACCGACATAAAATCGTTGAATGAAGCAACGTTTTTGGATATTTTTGAAGGTGTTCCGCAAACGGAAATCTCACGTTTGGAATTTGATAATGGTTTGGATATGATCGCTGCACTTTCAGCAAAGACAAATTTTTTGGCATCGAATGGAGAAGCACGACGCGCTTTAAAGGAGAATTCGATTTCAGTGAATAAAGCAAAAGTAGGCGAAAACTATCAATTGACTTCAGATGACTTGATAAATGATCGATATGTCATTCTCAATAAAGGGAAGAAGAATACTTATATAATTAAAGTGAATTAATCATGAAAAAATCCTGCTAATCCCGAAGTGTCAGGAGCGAGATTAGTATAGTACGTCACGCCAGAAGAGGGACTTCTTCACTAAAAAACGCCTGACGAAGCAAGCTTCAATCAGGCGTTAAAAACCAACCAATCAACTTAAAAACTTTTCTTTTTCAACAGCAAATCAATAGTTTGATTTCCCATTTACGCTGGTTTTTTAGTTTCGATTTAGTCGGATGAAGTTCAAATGGATTACAAAAATTAACAAAGATTTATAAGACCATCAAGTTGCAACCTCTGATGTCCGAGGTATCGAATCTACCGATGATTTCAAAAGTTCCATTTTTGTGAACTTTGCCCAAATCTTGGGTCGCAATAAACGAACAGGAATTGATGTTTGTTAAATCGATTACATTGATGCCCCCCGTTTTTTGAGAAGGAAGAATGGTTAACGCATCCTCAGTATCTCGCGTTATAATTTTCATCCAAGGAGGACATTCAAACAATCCATTTCCTTTAGAATAACCTTGACTCAATAATTCGGTCATTCCGTATTCACTATGAATCGTGTCGACGTCAAATCCATGTTTTAGAATCGTATGAAGTTCATCGCGAATCAGCTCTTTCCGTCTGCCTTTCATGCCACCAGTTTCCATAATAATGGTGTTTTTTAAACGAAATTGATAGGTTTCAACCAAATCCAACAATGCAAATGAAACGCCGATCAACAGCACTTTTTGTCCGCTTTCATCCAAACGCATCAATGTATTTTTCAGTTCTGAAAGATTGTGGAGATAAAAACCACTTTCAGGATGTTTAGAGTCCGAGATAAAATGTTCCACCATATAAATCAAGGAGGAACCTTCGCGTTCCAAATACGAAGGTAATAATGCCAGAACCACATAGTCTTCAATGTTACCGTAGAAATACTCAAATGCTTTTTTAAAACTCTTTTCGTAGATTTTTATATCAGTCACTAGGTGTTTACTGGTGTTGCTTCCTGTGGTGCCAGAACTTGTAAATTCGGTCTCAATGGCATTTGAACTGCTTACAATAAGATGACTTTTAAAAAACTGAATCGGCAAAAATGGAATGTCATTTATGTTTGTTACATCGCTTGGATGTTTGTAGAGCAAATCACAAAACGAGCGATAAACAGGATTATTTTCAAATTGAAATTTAAAGATTTTTTGGGCCATTTTATTAAAATCTTCTTTAGTCTGAATGTTGAAAATGTCGTTGCTCTCTATCATCATCACAAAAGTAGATAAAATAAGAACGCTATTAAAAAGCAAAAGACCTCGAAGGTTTTGATCGCTTTAGAGGTCTAAAGTAAACTTTTTAAAATTGTAAAATTCGATTATTTGATGACCAATTTTTTAGTGACTGTACGATTGTTTTGAGAAATTTTCATGATGTAAATTCCTGATCTCAAGGCAGACACATTCAAACGGCCATTGTTAACTATTTGACTTAATACTCGTTTGCCCAATACATCAAAAATTACTACTGAAATAATATTATTAGAAGTACTTTTTATATTCACAAAGCCTACAGAAGTTGGGTTGGGATAGATTATTACTGAATTTAATTTATTTTCATTAATCGATGCTGTAGTATTGCTTGGGTTTATCATTCCAAAAGTACTCCCGTCGGCAGGATTGACATCAAAATCAGCATTTCCTGTTAAGGTGGCGTTTAAGCTGTATATCTCATCTGTTAAATCACCAGTCACGTCATTAACAGCATACCAAGCATCGGTTATACCATCTCTAAAAACCAATCTTGGTTCGTCGCCGGTATAAGTAAAATCCAAACCCCCAAAATCAGCTCCATATAAAAACTGTTCATCATTACCAACGTCTGGAATACCTATGGCATCATAAACAGTTCCAACAGTGGAAATGTCATCTGCCACTCCGTCATCATTTGTATCTATATCAGTTGCTCCGACAGTTCCTGTAAAAGCAGAAACCAATGCGACAGTGAATGAAGGATTCTCTAAATCAGGAATCGTTACAACCAGTAGTCCGTTACTTTCAAAAGTACCGGAAACGGCAGCTGCACTGTCTACTACACCTGGTCCTGAACTATCACTTTCAACACTTAAGATAACACCAGAAAATGTTGCTCCAGGAGTTCCTTT
>JBDSFP010000457.1:0-2617 GCA_039919415.1 Aquaticitalea sp.
ATTGCTGTGTACGATGATTATCAAGGTTGGGACACGATGACCTTCACAGGTTCGCAAGAGTTTTATAACGATTTTAATGATTATAATTTTGAAGTCACGGTGCCAAAAAATTATGTCGTCTGGGCAACGGGGGATTTATTGAATCCAGATGAGGTTTTGCAAAAGAACTATTCCGACCGACTCCATCAATCTTTGACCAGCGACGAGGTCATTAAAATTGTCTCGCAAGAAGATTTGACCAACAAACAAATCACGACGCAGAACGAAACCAATACATGGAAATGGAAAGCCACCAATATTACCGATGTTGCCCTTGCTATGAGCGATCATTATAATTGGGATGGAGGGAGTGTTGTAGTGGATTCCAAAACAAACAGACGTGCTAGTGTTCAGGCGGCTTATGATGAGCCTTCCAAAGATTTTAAAGAAATGGTAACTTACGGAAAACACGCCTTGGATTGGTTTTCAAACAACTATCCAGGTGTTCCTTATCCGTTTTCAAAATCCACCATTGTACGTGGTTTCGCCGATATGGAATATCCGATGATGGTCAATGATAATTCTGCATCAAATGCTACTTTTGCACGTTTTGTGGTAGAGCATGAAATTGCGCATACCTATTTTCCCTTTTATATGGGAATCAATGAAACCCGTTTTGGATTTATGGATGAAGGTTGGGCAACCGCTTTGGAACATCTCAGTGGGATTTCCGATTTGGGTGAAGCGCAAGCCACAAAATTCTTCCAAGCCTTTCGGGTCAGAAGTTGGACCAAGGACCCTTCCATGGAACAGGATATTCCCATCATCACACCTTCCAATATTTTGAGTGGTGCCGCATTGGGCAATAATGAATATGGAAAAGCTGCTTTGGGCTATTTGGCTGTAAAAGATTTATTGGGCGATGACCTATTCAAAAAATCTTTGCAAGGTTATATGGATCGTTGGAACGGAAAGCACCCGATTCCCTGGGATTTCTTTTATTCTATCAATGATGTGTCCGGAAAGGATTTAAATTGGTTTTGGAACGCATGGTATTTTAGCAATAATTATATCGATATTGCATTGAAGAGTGTCCATACTATAAATAATGCAACCACACTCCAAGTTCAAAACATAGGAGGTATGCCAGCGCCATTCGATCTGATGGTCACATTGGATGATGGTACCACCAAAACTATCCATCAAACCTCAGAAGTTTGGAGAGGCAATGTTAAAGAGGCGACCATTTCCCTAAAAGATGTGAAAAACGTCAATAGCGTTAAGATTGATGGTGGTATTTTTATGGATGCGGATATTGCAAATAATACTTGGAACAAATCTTAAATTTTAGAAACAGATTGCATTTGAACAACAAATCGAAATACAGTCAACAAATCAAGACCGAAGCCAAGCGCCTCGGTTTTTTGTCCTGCGGCATCAGCAAGGCGCAATTTCTCGAAGAAGAAGCGCCAAGACTCGAGAAATGGTTAAAGAATAATATGCAAGGTGAAATGCACTACATGGAAAACCATTTCGACAAACGTCTCGACCCAACACAATTGGTTGAAGGTTCAAAATCCGTGATTTCTCTATTGCTTAATTACTATCCAGAAGAAACTCAAAATCAGAACAGCTATAAGCTCTCGAAATATGCTTACGGAACTGACTATCATTTCGTCATCAAAGGCAAACTGAAGTCACTTTTAAATTTTATTCAAGAGGAAATAGGCGAAGTTTATGGACGCGCATTTGTGGATTCCGCTCCAGTTTTGGATAAAGCCTGGGCAGCAAAATCTGGACTTGGATGGGTTGGGAAACACACTAATTTATTGACGCAACAAGTGGGCTCTTTTTACTTCATTGCAGAATTGATCATCGATTTGGAGTTGGAATATGACCATGCAACAACCGACCATTGTGGCACCTGCACCAAATGTATCGATGCCTGCCCAACGCAAGCCATTACCGAACCCTATGTGGTAGATGGAAGCAAATGTATTTCCTATTTTACGATTGAATTGAAAGAGAAAATCCCAACAGAATTCAAAGGAAAATTTGACGATTGGATGTTTGGATGTGATATCTGTCAAGACGTATGTCCATGGAATCGATTTTCAAAAGCCCATAGCGAACCCTTATTTAATACAAACCCTGAATTATTATCAATGACCAAAAAAGATTGGGAGGAAATCACAGAAGATGTTTTTAAGGAAATTTTTAAAAATTCAGCTATTAAAAGGACGAAGTTTGAAGGGTTGAAGCGGAATATCAATTTTGTCAAAGATTAAAACTCAAACCCTAATTATACCAAACAGGAGTAGGCTTTCCCATTTGAAAATTCTGGAAACCAAAATCATCAGTTTCGAAGGAATTTGTTTTGAACACATTATTGCCCTGACCAGGAATCGATGGGTAAAAGGAAAATGACAATTGAAAAGAGCTGAATACCAAATAGTCATTCCTAATAATAAATCCAAGGCCCAGTTCGGAATACAATCTGTTTTTTTTGATACTATCGCCTTCATTCCCAAGGACACCTGCGGTAACATTCAGAAATGGATTCAACCGAAAACCCAACACTTCCCAGGGCGAATAGAATTGGGTTTGCAGTGAGAGCACATATTTTTTGGTGCCCGTC
>JBDSFP010000002.1:0-5783 GCA_039919415.1 Aquaticitalea sp.
TTTTTTATAAAGGTGGCGTAAATTTATTAAAAATCAAAAGCATAAATCAGATTTAAAGTTAAAAAAGTTATGAAGAAGAAGTTGGAATCGGAATTGATGAGCATTGCCCATCGAATTTTGAAATTGAAAGGAAAGGAAGATGTGTTAAAAATGCATACTGAAGTGGGTCAGTTATATGAAAAATTGTCGGTGTTGAAATTTGCCCACGAGAATTTTGAAAAAGGAATCCCAACAATCGGAAGCGATTCATCATTTTTCTCAATGTTGGATGAAGCTTTCAACAATACGATAAGCGATAATATTGAGCGTGAAGATAAACTCTATATCAATCTTGATGAAGTCGAAGATGATGGAATTATGGAGCCAGTAATGGAAAAAATAAAGGATATGTTTGCCCAGATGCCGCAAGAAATCGAAGAGATTGATGTGATAATTGAGGAGGTGATTTCAAAACAGAAACCCGATAAGCATGATTTTGAAGCGATGACAGCCGATTTTAAGAACATACCTGTTTTTGATCCTGTTTCGACAAAACAACATGCACTGCGTGAGGAAGTCAAAAAATCCTTTTCCTTGAATGACAAGCTCAAAACAGGTGGCTTTAACATTGGCCTGAATGATAAAATTGCATTTATAAAACATCTCTTCGATGGAAGCCGTGAGGATTATGAAAGAGTGCTTTCGCAAATCAACACTTCGGATTCCTTTAAAGAGGCGAAGAATCTCATCCAAAACATTGTAAAACCGGATTATAACAATTGGAAAGGCAAGGAAGAGTTTGAAGAACGCTTTATGGAAATCGTGGAAAGTAAGTTCTAAAAACAGTTGATGCTTAGATACTATAAAATTCTGTACTGGATTGCGACGATTGCCATTTCTGGCATCATGCTTTATTCGGCAACGCTTTATTTTACGAAAACCGAAATGATTGAAGGTTTTTTTGAAAGTTTTAATTATCCGACCTACATCGTCATTCCGTTGGCAATCGCAAAAATTCTTGGTGTTGCCATGATTATATATCGGAAACCTTTATGGTTAGCCGAATGGGCATACGCTGGTTTTTTCTTTGATTTAATTTTGGCCTTTTTTGGACATTTGAATGCTGGTCACAATTTATGGCTTCCTTTGATTGCATTGTTATTTTTGTTGTTATCCTATTTCTCGGGAAAGAAAGTTAGAAATCCATGAGCAAACTATATATCGTCCCCACGCCCATCGGAAACCTGAAAGATATGACCTTTAGGGCTGTAGAAATTTTGAAAGAGGTCGATTTGATTTTGGCAGAAGACACACGTACTTCCGGTAAACTTCTAAAGCATTATGAAATTACAACCTCTTCGCAATCCCATCACATGCACAATGAGCACAAAACCGTTGCCAATTTAATTCAAAAAATAAAAGGGGGAACTAAAGTCGCATTGATTAGCGATGCAGGCACACCTGCTATTTCCGACCCCGGATTTTTATTGACACGGGCTTGTATCGAAAACGGTATTGAAGTCGATTGTCTACCTGGAGCCACAGCGTTCGTTCCAGCCTTGGTAAATAGCGGACTTCCCAATGACAAATTTGTGTTCGAAGGATTTCTTCCAGTGAAAAAAGGCCGACAAACCAGATTATTGCTGTTGGCTGAAGAAACCAGAACCATTATTTTTTATGAATCACCTCATAAATTAATTAAAACACTTACCAATTTTTGTGAATATTTTGGGGAGGAAAGAGACGTGTCTGTGTCCAGGGAATTAAGCAAATTATATGAAGAAACAATTCGTGGCTCTGCCAAAGAAGTTTTGCAACATTATTCCGACAAACCACCGAAAGGGGAGATTGTGATCTGTGTAGGTGGGAAGCCCAAAGAATAAAAAATCACATGAATCCTCGTAATTCGCAAAATACTTTATGAAAGAATCGAAACACTACGATGTTTTTGTCATAGGAACAGGAATTGCAGGACAGACAGCAGCGAAAACCTGTGCAAAAAATGGAATGAAGGTGGCAATGGCAGACAATAGACCTTTTGGCGGCACTTGTGCTTTGAGAGGTTGCGACCCGAAAAAGGTCTTTTATGAATTTACATCCTTGGTGGATAAAAGCCAACGACTTAAAAATATAGGCGTTTCAAAACCTCCTAAAATAAAATGGAAAGATGTTCAAAATTTCAAATCCTCATTTACCAATCCCATTCCTGAAAATACAGAAAAGAATCTAGCGGAATTGGGCATAGATTGTTACCATCAATCGCCTATATTTCAAAGTAAAAATGAAATTCTTGTAGAGGGAGAATTAATCAGCGCAGATACTTTTGTAATTGCCACAGGACAGATACCAAGAGACTTGGACATTGAAGGCAAGGAATATCTCAAAATCAGCGATGACGTTCTCAACTTGAATAAAATCCCAAAGTCGGCGATTTTTATTGGGTCAGGTTATGTCGGAATTGAATTTGCATGTATGTTGACAATAATGGGTTGCAAGGTAACGATGGTGGAGCAAGGTCCAAAAGCCTTGATTCAATTTGACTCTTTTCTTGTGGAAAAACTCATCTCACATCTCGAATTAATTGGCATCACTTTTTTGTTTGATGCTGAAGTGCGTTCCATTAATAAATTGAAAAAGAATTTAAAAATTACATATAAACATAAGAGCAAACTCAAATCATTAAAGGCTAGAAAAGTCTTTAATACCACAGGCAGAGTACCATCAATTGCAATGCTGGAATTGGAAAAAGGAGACATTAAATCAAATGGAAGTGGAGTGTTGGTCAATGATTATCTACAAAGCGTTTCAAATCCAAACGTGTATGCATGTGGCGATGTGAGTAGCAAGTCATTGCCGTTAACACCATTGTCTGGGCTTCAAGGTCATATGGTGGGAAACAACATAATCATGAAAAACTCAAAAAAGTTTGCTGTGCCATGTATTCCTTCAACCGTGTTTTCCAATCCGAACCTTTCCAGCGTCGGTTTTTCTGAAGAAGACGCCAAACGGCGGTATAAAAAGGTCAAAATATTTCAAGGAGAAGCCAGCGATTGGTTCAATGCCAGAAAGGAAAACAATCCCGTTTATGCCTTTAAAATATTGGTCAATGAGCGCACCGATGAGATTTTGGGCGCACATTTATTAAGCTCACAGGCAAATGAAACCATCAATATATTCTCAACGGCCATTCAACAAAAAATGACTGTTGCAGAATTCAAAAAGCAGATGTTTACCTATCCGAGTTACAGTAGTGATTTGAAATCGATGTTGGTGAATCATAATTGATTTTATGTAAAAAATCGCAAAAAAGTTTTTGTAATAGATGTTTATATTGAAATTGTTTTGAATCATAAGCCAAATGCTAATAAATTGTTTTTCACATATCCCTATTTGTTATTCCCATTAAAATCAAGACAATTTTCTACCTGTTTTCCATAATTAGATCCTTCGATCCGAAATCGGTGTTGACTGACGAAGAATCCTTAGTTGGAGGACAAGGCTTTACCCTTTTTTAAAAAATACTATCTACCCAATTCTGACCTAAACTCTTTATATTTATAGCGTCAAAATAAAGTCGCGATGAACAAACTGATTTTTATATTTTTCCTTGGTGTATTTTTTATTAGTAATTCGAATGCACAAGAACTAAAACCCTCAAATTATTCTGAAATCCTCAACCTAGAATTTACTGGCGAACTGGCTTACGAAACGACGGAGTTTGTAGAAAAATATTGGCGAGTGGTCGGAAATACTGGCTTTGATAAAAGCGTCTATTTCATAGCAGAACATTTGGAAAAAGCTGGTTTTGTTTTAGAAGAAAAGGCTACTGAAAAAAACAAACTGACCTATCGAATCGAAAAACGCCCACTTAAAAGCCCAACTTGGGAAGTGGTTGATGGCTTTGTCAAAATCATAGGTGAAGACGAGCCATTACTACAGCAAAGTTCGAATAGAAATATGATAGCGTTGAATTCTTGCAGCACGCCAAAAGGAGGTGTTGAAGCCGAAGTGATATATGTTGATGATGTAAAGAAAATCAGAAATTTGGATGTCAAAGGCAAAATAGTCTTTGCAGAATCAAGTCCTTATTTGGTTTTTAGCACAGCTGTTTTGCAAGGTGGTGCCCTTGGTATTTTGACATATGACAATCCAGCCTATTTACAACCAGAAAAAAACGTAACATCCATTCAATTTCGTTCGATTCAATTAAAACCTGAACAAAAATCTTGGGCGATTGCTCTTTCGTTTGCTGCAAAAGAACGCTTGAAAGCACAATTACTAAAGGGCAAGGTAAATCTACATGTTGATGTCGAAACAAAGATTTATGAGTCCGAAGAACTGACTATCATTGCAGACATCAAAGGTTCTGATGCACCAAAAGAACGCTTGGTGTTTAGTGCTCACATTCAGGAGCCTGGTGCCAATGACAATGCGACAGGAGTTGGTGTCGCATTGGAAATGGCGACTTTGACAGCAAAATTTATTGAAGAAGGAACGTGGACGCCTAAACGAACCTTGACGTTTCTTTGGGGAGATGAAATCGTTTCCACAGGAAGATATGTCCAAGAAGATAAGGAGCGAGCAAAAAACATCAAATGGGGAATCAGTTTGGATATGGTTGGCGAAAACACGGTTATCACTGGAGGTTCCTTTTTGATTGAAAAAATGCCAGACCCAAGCTCTATCTGGACCAGGGGAAATGATAAGCACACCGAATGGGGAAGCTCGCCCATGACTTTAAACCAAATGAAACCACATTATTTGAATGATTTTTTAATCCGTCAATTCCAATTTCAAGGAAAACTCGCCGACTGGAAAGTAAACACAAATCCATATGAAGGTGGAAGCGACCACACGCCATTTTTGGAAGCTGGAATTCCTGGTGTTTTGTTTTGGCATTTTACAGATCAGTTTTATCACACCGACAATGATAGATTGGATAAAGTTTCAAAAACAACACTAAAAAATGTTGGCACAGCAGCTTTGGTGTGCGCTTACATACTTGTAAATTCAGATGAAACTACTGCCGAACAAATCATCAAAAGTACGGAAGAAGCTGGCGTAACTCGTTTAAACGAGGAATTAAATCAAGGCAGAAAAGCGATTCAGAATGGCGAATCGGTAGCAATACAAATTAAGATTATTGAAGCTTGGGAAGACTGGTATCTTAAAGCGATTTCAAATATTTCAGATATGGTAAGTGATAAAGAATTACTGAAAAAAGCTATTGAAAAATCACAAGAAGTAATTAAAGCGAATGCCATGAAGATTATTGAGTGTTTGAAAGAATAACTTTAGATTAACACGGCTATATTTGATAAAATTTATTAAATATCATTCGTGTATTCGTGGCGGACAATTCACGAATTATCATTCATAAAAACAAACCTTTCCTTAAGAATCTAGATGCCTGCTTATTGCCACTGAATACTGCCAACTTTTTTAAACGTGTTTCCCCTTCTCCCAACCATGTTTCCCCAAATATTGATTCCCACTTTCCACAGCACCATCTTCAATACTCGTTCCCATGGAATCATTCCAACGATTCAAATAGCCAAAGAGAGAAATTACACCCAACATTTCTACAATTTCCCCTTCATTCCAATGCTCGTACAAACGTCTTTTTATGGTTTCATCCACCGCATTTGGAACGAGGGAGGCTGCCAAACTAAAATCCAAAGCCACACGTTCGGCATCGTTAAAAGCTGGATGTGTGCGATACTCCCAGATATTATCCAATTGTTCCTGTTCTGCTCCATAACGTTCCGCAGCGCGAATAGCATGTGCTTGGCAATACCGACAAC
>JBDSFP010000022.1:0-2783 GCA_039919415.1 Aquaticitalea sp.
GCTGCTTATTATATTCCATTTGTAGATAATCTATTGGACACGATAGCCATTCCATTGGCAACCATCGCCGGAACTGCAGTCATGGTTTCAACCGTTGCTGATTTAAGTCCAGTTATTAATTGGGCTTTAGCCATAATTGCTGGTGGAGGTACAGCTGCGGCTATCAAAAGTGCGTCCAGCGCCACAAGGCTAACCTCTTCGATCTCTACAGCTGGCTTTGGAAATCCTTTGATATCGACCATAGAAACTGGGACATCCGTCGTGATGTCAATCGTTTCCATATTTTTGCCAATTTTAGCAATAGTCTTAGTAATGATGGTGTTTTATATCATTTTCAAAGTTTATAAAAAGATTAGACCCTCAAAACCTTGAGTTCCTTTAAAAAGTTTTATTTTTGGTTTGAATTTCTTTCGCATTCATGAAAATAATCTCGATGATTCCCGCACGCTATAGTGCATCTCGTTTTCCAGCTAAATTGATGCAGAATCTGGCGGGCAAAACGGTCATTCTCCGAACCTATGAAGCAACAGTTGCGACTGCATTATTTGATGAAGTGTATGTAGTGACAGATAGCGCCATCATTTACGACGAAATCGTCAACAATGGAGGAAAAGCAATCATGAGCAAGAACGAACATCAATCCGGAAGTGATCGAATAGCCGAGGCTGTGGAAGATTTGGAGGTTGATATTGTGGTGAATGTTCAAGGCGACGAACCCTTTACAGAACGCGAAAGCCTTCAAAAAGTGTTGGAAGTTTTCAAACATGACCATCAAAAGGAAATCGATCTAGCTTCATTGATGGTCGAAATCTTTGATTGGGACGAAATCAGCAATCCGAATACGGTTAAGGTAATTGTCGATCAACATAATTTCGCCTTGTATTTTTCACGAAGTCCCATTCCATTTCCACGTGATAAGGAAGCTGGCACAAGATATTTTAAGCATAAGGGCATTTACGCATTTAGAAAACAGGCTTTGTTGGATTTTTACAGATTACCCATGCAATTCCTTGAGGCCACCGAAAAAATTGAGTGTATCCGTTATTTGGAATATGGAAAAAAAATAAAAATGGTAGAAACAAACGTTGAAGGTGTTGAAATAGATACACCTGAAGATTTGGAACGAGCCAAAAGATTGTGGAAGGAATAATAAATTTAGACTGTAGTTTTGAACCAAGTCATGTAATTAATAAATTTGAATAAAGAGTACAAAAACATAAAAGTCATAGGTTTTGATGCAGACGATACGCTTTGGGTCAACGAAACATATTTTCGTGATGCCGAATTGGAGTTTTCAAAACTTTTGGCACCTTACGAAACCGCCAATAAAATCGATCAGGAACTCTTTCGAAAGGAAATTAAAAATTTGCCCTTGTACGGTTATGGAATTAAAGGATTCGTTTTGTCCATGGTAGAAATGGCTTTGGAAATCTCCAACGGAAAAGTTCCCAACAGCACTATTGAAAAGATTTTGGAAATAGGGAAGGACATGCTCAATAAACCTGTGGAATTATTGGAAGGAGTTGAAGAGGTCTTGCATACATTGTCAGATGATTTTCGATTGATATTGGTTACCAAGGGTGATTTATTGGACCAAGAACGAAAATTGAAAAAGTCAGGTTTGTTGGATTATTTCCATCATATTGAAATATTAAGCGATAAACAGGAAACCAATTATTCAAAATTATTGAACCATTTGGACATTAAACCATCAGAATTTTTGATGATTGGCAATTCTTTGAAGTCAGATATTTTACCTTTGGTAAATATTAGGGCGAAAGCAATCCATGTTCCGTTTCATACCACATGGATACATGAACAGGTCAATGACGATGAAACACAAGATAAGAGCTATACCACTGTAAGGAGCCTGTTGGAAATCATCCAACTTTTAAAGAAAAGGAAGGTAAATGCTGCAATTAAGAACGAATAGAGTATGAGTTATAAAAATTACCCAATGGTGTCCAGAGTGATTTTTGGAAGAGGCAGCTTTGATCAGTTAGGCGATATTCTTGAACCTAAACGATTGAATACCAAAGCACCATTTATATTTTTAGTTGATGACGTATTTAAGGGAAATCCTTTGATTACCTCCAGAATTCCTTTGTCCTATGATGATGAATTGATTTTCGTATCCGCAGAAGTGGAACCAAAAACTTCCCAAGTGGATGAATTGGTGGAACACATCATCTTGACACATAATGAACGACCTTCGGGGATTATCGGCATTGGTGGCGGAACAATTTTGGATTTGGCAAAGGCCGTTTCCATCATGCTGACCAATGAAGGTGAAGCCAAGGATTATCAAGGTTGGGATTTGGTTAAATCAAAAGCAATCTATCACATTGGAATCCCTACTATTTCTGGGACAGGGGCAGAAGTTTCCCGAACAACAGTTTTAACTGGGCCAGATAAAAAACTGGGTATCAATTCCGACTTTACACCTTTTGACCAAGTGATTTTAGATCCGGAATTAACCTTAGGTGTTCCAAAACAACAATGGTTTTATACAGGGATGGACTGCTATATCCATTGTATTGAATCGTTAAACGGAACATTCTTAAATGCATTCAGCCAGAGTTATGGCGAAAAGGCCTTTGAACTGTGCAAGGAAATTTTTGTGAATGGCACACTATCAGAAGAAGAAGCACAAGATAAACTGATGATGGCTTCTTGGCATGGTGGCATGAGCATCGCCTATTCGCAAGTTGGCGTAGCGCACGCGATGAGTTATGGTTTGGGTTATGTGTTAGGCACCAAGCATGGGGTAGGCAATTGTATTG
>JBDSFP010000038.1:0-2912 GCA_039919415.1 Aquaticitalea sp.
TTCTTTCAGTTCCACCAAAGGTTTTGGGATAACGAATCGAAGAAGCGGCATTCAGCCATACCATCGTTCCATCCGGTAATAAAAGTTTATAATGTCCTTTCCGGGGTATGGTAAGTGTATGATAAGCTATTGCATCAGCCAATGCCTGTCCATCATATTCTATTGTACCCTGCTCTTGCAAAATCCTGATTTGACCATTGATATTGGTGTCTTTTGTTTTTTTATCCAGTAAAATAATAGTTCCGTCTTCAAGTGTCAATGTGGCTGTATTGGAGCCTGGTAAAATATCAGCAGGTAAGTTTTTCACAATGACTGACGAATTTTCTTTTTTATAAATGAAACTGGAATAAATCCATAAGCCCACTATAATAAGAACCGAAGCAGCAATAGCATAACTGATAATTTTTCGCAAGCCTTGTCCCCTGCCCTGCTTGGTAAAGTTTATTCTCTCTTTTACATTTTCAAGTGCAGTATCAGTATTTCGTCTTTCAATCCATTGTATGGCTCCTTCCCGATTCTTCTCATCAGTTAATCGTTCAAACAATTGCATGTTTTCATCACTGGCAGCAACCCACTCATCCAGTTCGTCATGCTCCGTTTCACTTAGCGTTTCTCGTATATACCCCGCAATCAGGTAAGCTACCCTGTACGCTTCTTCATCGCTGTATTTATCAAATTGTTCGTCCATGTGTAAAAATTAAATACGGTTTAATAACTGGTTAATTTTTGTACCAGTAATTAAATTACTCATTTTGTAAATAAAAAACTACACTGCAATTATTACGCAGTATTTGCAGATTCATTTACAAAGCAATAAAAAAAATTACTGAAATCTAACAAACCAGTGCAAAACTGGCCAAAAAGAATAATGTTAAGCCCGGATGCTGCCGCAAAATGGCTAGGGCTCTTGCCTTTTGTACCCTGATGGTATTAACCGACAATCCAAGTTCCTTCGCTATCTGGCTATAATCTTTTCCTTCAAAATAAAACATCCGGAATATCAGCCTGCATTTTGGTGGCAATAATTTTATAGAAGCCACTACTTCACGGAAAGTTTCTGCTGCTATTATCTTTTCTTGTATAGACCTTTCTTTTTCTTCTCCAAGATAACATTGCTCAAATAGGTGATTGGCTGCTTTTTCTCTTTTCCGTAAAAAATCAATGCTCGCATTTCGCACCACTTTGTAAAGAAACGATTTGACATGCGCAACACTTTCAAATACATCTCTTTTCTCCCACAGCTTTATAAATGCCTCAGTTGCTATATCCTCTGCCGCCGCTTCATCCCTTATAATGCTATTCGAAAAATAGCAGAGTGATGGATAAAATACTTTAAAGTAATAGCTAAAGCCCTCCTCCTCTCCTCTTTTAAAAGAGTATAATAAGAGATTTTCATTTTCAAAAGCTTCTTTCATAAAACACTTACCTATAGGTGATTGTACTCATCATATTGATTCTACAACTTTAGCTTTCAAGACTTCACTATTTGAAAACCAGAATTGACATATACGTAATCGACAAGGTCAAAGAAAAAAGGATTGAAAGAAATCTTTCACAAGCCGACTTGGCATTCGAGCTAGGAATGTCAGTTGGTTTTATAGGAAAAGTTGAAAGCTCAAAATATGGTTCTCATTATAACCTTAAGCACATAAACGATCTTGCTCGAATTCTCAAATGCAGCCCTCAGGACTTCTTACCTCGAAAACCCATTTAATCTCAATCCAGATTGCAAATTAATATAAAATAAAATACTTACCTATAGGTGATTGTATTATTTTTTTAAGGAGCTGACCTTTACAATCACCAGTAGGTGATTAATGAGAACTGAAATAGAACAACATATTATCGATCGGATTAGAGAAATTAGAATCTCAAAAAATAAATCGCAGGCAGACATTGCTTATGGCTTTGGGTTTGAATCAACTGGATATATTGGACAAATCGAAAGTTCAAATGCGGACAATTCAGAATCTTATAATATTAATCACCTGAATGAAATTGCAAAAATCCTTAAATGCTCACCAAAGGATTTTTGGCCCGACAAACCCTTATAATTTTATCTCTACACTAGGATTGCATTGTCTTCTTAAATTGTTCATAATGCATTTTGGGTCAATAATAATACCGATTGCAAAACAAATAATCCCGATTGCCAATAACTCAATCTTCAAAACTTCACCATTTTATACATTTTCAACTCAACTTACAATTGTTTAATAATTCACATAACCTATATGCAGGTTTGACATTATACCAATTCAATACAATGGATGAAATGGAGCAGATAGAAGCCATCTGGTACCACAGCACCTTGCTTGCCGAAAGGGTAGATGAACCCTACCTTTATATTCTCTATCAGATAGATGGCTTTTATGTAGAAGAAAAAGTACATAAAGAAAACAATGTTCGACTTGCATTCAAAAGTTTTTCCTCCACTAATTCAGATTTATTAAACCCATATTTAGACAAGATAGACATTGGCGAAGATTTCAAATAGAGCTTCATAAAATTGTGAAAAATGCAAAAAATCTAATTAATAAACACTTGAATACCTGCTTATTATGTTAAAACTTATTTTATATATATAAATGTTTAAATTATTATTGTAATTTTATACCAATAACACCTGTCAAGCCTCTTGTTCTGCAAAGGATAAAGCGCAACTCTGACGGGTTTTTTTTATTTATAAGGTAATGAGCCACAAACCTGCTGAGAAAATTCTTTATACTCATCCTGCACTAGATGTTACTCAGCAAATACAATTGCTGAAAGAAAAAGGTCTTATCATAGCTGATGAAAAATTAGCCCACCATTGGCTTTCACATGTAAGCTATTTTCGTTTCAAACAATACTCATATAAGTTTAAAGACTATCAAAAGAAAGATGGTAATTACCTACCCAACATTACTTTC